>CBFHAF010000132.1:0-8973 GCA_965653435.1 uncultured Chitinophaga sp. | reverse complement strand
GCCTCGCCGGCCGCGCCGTCACGCGGGTGGCCGCGCGCGGTAAGCACCACCAGCGCGATGAGGATGATGAGCTTGGCAACGATGCTGATGCGCAGGCCCGCGAGTATCTGTTCGGAACGGCTCACATAATCGCCGGAGGTGATCTTGAAATGTTTCCCGTTCACGGTATGCCAGCTGGTCACGGTTATCTTCCGGTCGTTGTCTTTCAGGTCGGGATCATGGGTCACGTCACGGTCGGTGATCTCGAAGTAGTCCGCGGGTTTCGTATCTGCCACAGGCACAACTTTGATACGGCAGCCCTGGGTATATTCACCGGGTTCTTCCCCCTTTTCCAGCACCTCGCCCACACGCTGGTTCACATGCTTCAGCCTCTCCACCGCAGCTTTGTCTATCTCACTTTTAATGCTCATGTAAGTGATGAAGCTGTTGATGGGGATGATCAGGAGCGTAACGCCCAGGAACCATAATGTGAATCTGTCTACAAGTTTCATTCGAAAATATTCATCTTTTTAGAGGCCGAATGGAATTCCGTTTCATTCGATGTTATTCGTCTTGTTTAGAAAATTATCCCCGTCATTGCGAGGAGCAGCCGAGCCAAAATGGGCAGGGCGACGAAGCAATCTCACGCGTTGAGGAAGTAACCGCGGTATACAGAGAGAGATTGCTTCGTCGCGCCCCCGCGCACTCTCCCCGCTGCTCCTCGCAATGACGGCTGTTGGGAGGAGCAGCCGAGCTTAATGCGGCAGTGCTACAAAGCGATCTCTGCATTAAGGAAGTACCCCGGTATACAGAGAGAGATTGCTTCGTCGCGCCTCCGCACACCCTCTCCGCTCCTCGCAATGACGGCTCTTCGCAAAGCCGGTCCTTTCCTTCTATCTGTATAATGAGCCTATTGTTTAGAGGTGTTGAATTTGTACCCCAATCCGTATACTGTTCCGATATAATCCGTTCCGTTGGCTGCGCTGATCTTCTTTCTGATATTCTTTACATGCTGGTAAACGAAGTCAAAATTAGCGAGATTATCGGTATAATCCCCCCAAAGGTGTGCGGCGATGCTCTGGCGGGAGAGCACGCGGTTCTTGTTCACGATGAAATAAAGCAGGAGGTCGAACTCCTTGCGGGTCATGTCCAGCAGTACGTCGTTCACCCTGGCCTCCAGGGTGTCTATATTGAGGCTTATTTCGTTGAAGGCGATGATGTTGCTGCCGTTGAGCTTTTTGCGGCGGTAAATGGCCCGCAGGCGCGCATGCAGCTCAGGCAGGTGGAAAGGTTTGGTGAGGTAGTCGTCCGCCCCTTCTTCCAGCCCGATCACTTTATCGTCCAGGGAGTTTTTGGCGGAAAGGATGAGGATGCTGCTCTGGATGCGTTCGGTACGCATAAATGAAAGTATCTCCAGGCCATTGCCGTCCGGCAGCATGATGTCCAGCAGCACGCAATCGTACTGGAAGGAGATCAGCCGGTCCTGCGCGTCCCGGATGTTGTAGCTTACTTCACAGATATAGCCCTCCCTGGCCAGGAATTCGGAGATACTGCTGGCCAGTTCCACGTTATCTTCAATCAGCAACACTTTCATATGACCATGCAAATTACACAGAAATTTGAAGCAATCTTGAAGCCATGCAACCTTCCGGGCGCTTTTAGCGTTATTTAAGCGGACCCAACTCGTTGAAATACAGCTGTTCCGCATTCTGGCAGGCGATTTGTATAGCAACAGCCGTAAAACCTATAATATGAAACCATATCCTTTTATGATCCTGTTGGCCATGTTCTTCGCAGCGTGCGCGGGGCCTTCGTCCGAGAAAAAAGCGGAAGAAAGCGAAGCCGCCACCGATGAACTGTCAACCGCTATTTCCACTATCAGCAACTACGCCACCAGCATAGACGTAAAAGGTTCCAGCGGCAACAAGATGATGGTCGTGCACAATTTTAACCGGGGCGATAATACCTCCGGCGTTACCGGCGTGTTTTCGGAGAAAGACACGCCCATCCGCCTCTACATTTACCCGGAAGGCCCCCAGGCAGACACTTCCGCCGAAACCTGGTTCTATCTCGATACCGTTACCGTGAAAGTGAAGCTGATGCGCGAGGTGATCACCACGCCCTCCGGTGTGATAGAGAACAGCTTTTATTTCAACGACGATACGCTGTTGCAATCCGAGACCCGGAAGGCGGCAGACCTTGCTTCGCTGGAAAACGCGGAGATCGTGCCTTATAAATCCCCCTATGGTGAAAAAGATTTCCGTTTCAGCCCGCAGGAGGTGAACGACCTGGCGCAACGCGCTTCCATTGCGCTCACCGTTACCCGGCGCGACCTCAGCCCCGGCGCCAACGAAGCCCGCAAGATGGGCGCCTCGCATTGGGCCACGGGCAACGAACCCGGCTGGTCGTTGGCTATCATTCCTTATAAAAAGATACTCTACACCGACAATTACGGCGAGCAGAAAATAGAATTCCCGGCTGCGCAGGCCCAAAAGGGCGACGGCGATGCCGCGGAATTCACGACCTCGGCGGACGGCCACACGCTGGAAATAAAATTCGAGAATAAAGTATGTACAGACGATGCGGGTAAAAAAAGCCCCAACACCGTTACCCTGAAACTGGATGGGAAGATGCTCCGCGGCTGCGGGCAGTCGTTGTTCTAAAAAGATCTTACAAACGGGAACCTCCGTTCTGAATACGCTTACCTGGAAAAAGAAAGGCCACCGCAATGGTGGCCTTTCGCATTATCTGAAACCGTTTATTTCTTTTTCACTTTCTCCCAGCCTTCCAGCCCGGCTTTCAGCCAGTCTGCATACTCCTGTATATCCGGGGTATAAGCCACGGGGAAGGTAAGCAGCTGCTCGTCCGGCGTGATGAGCGCGTAGAGCGGCTGGCTTTGGTTGATGAAGTTCACCGTTTGCATGGTGGCGAACTTATCGCCGATGGTCACGATATTCTTCGCCTTGCCTTCGGGGGATACATATTTGAACTGCTGGTCTTCCGGCAACTTCTTCCGGTCGTCCGTATAAAGCGATACCAGCAGGTAATTCTTCTTGATCAGGTCGTGCACATCGGGGTCTGTCCATACGTTCTCTTCCATGTTGCGGCAGTTCACGCAGGCCCAGCCGGTAAAGTCGATGAGGATGGGTTTGTTCTGCTGCTTGGCGAGCTGAAGGGCCTTTTCGTAATCATTGATCACGTCCGGCTCCACGGAGCCTCTTTCATGGGCGGTATTGCCGTACCAGCTGTAGCTCATCGGGGGCGCGAAGCCGCTCATGAGCTTCAGGCGGGCATATTTGGTGTTGGTTACGCCCGGTATCAGGTAGAGGGTGAACAGGCCGAAAGCGAGGCCGAAAATGATGCGCACGGGGCCGAGCTTTTTCACGGGGCTGTCGTGCGGGAAACGGATGACGCCGAACAGGTACAATGTGGTCAGTATGCCGATGACGATCCAGATAAGGAAGAAGGTTTCCCTGTGCAGGATACCCCAGTGCGTCACCAGGTCCGCATTAGACAGGAATTTCACCGCCAGCGCAAGCTCCACGAAGCCCAGCACCACCTTCACGGAAGTAAGCCAGCCGCCTGATTTCGGCAGGGAGCTCAGCCAGTTGGGGAACATGGCGAACAGTGCGAAGGGCAATGCCAGCGATACGCCGAAACCGGCCATACCGGCCGTGAGCAGCCATGCGCCGCCGTCGGAGTTCAGAGAGCCCGCCAGCAGCGATCCCAGGATGGGGCCGGTGCAGGAGAACGATACCACTACCAGCGTGAGCGCCATGAAAAAGATGCCCACCAGGGTGCCTTTGTTGGCCTTGGAATCCGCTTTGCTGGCCAGGCCGCTCGGCAGGGTAATGTCGAACAGGCCGAAGAAAGACAAAGCGAACACGAGGAATATGGCAAAGAAGATGACGTTTAGCCAGACGTTGGTGGAAATGTTATTGAAGATCTCCGGCTCAGCAAGCCCTGCTACATGGAAAGGCACGCTGAACAGCACATAGATCAGGAAAATGAAGAAGCCGTACATCGTGGCGTTGAAGATGCCCTTCTTTTTATCCTGCGAGGATTTGGTAAAAAATGAAACCGTCAGCGGGATCATCGGGAACACGCAGGGGGTAACCAGCGCCACCAAACCGCCAAGGAAGCCCAGCAGGAAGATGAACCAGGGATTGGTCTGCCCTTCGGTGCCGATGCCGCCCACTTTCATCACCGGGTTGTTCAGGTCGATGGCAGGGCGCTTCAGGCCGGCAGCCGCGTCCGCATTTACTTTCAGGCCGCCCTGCTCGCCGGTAAGATTGCCGGAAGCGTCTGCCGAGAAAGTGAACAATGCTTCTTCAGGAAGGATCTCCTCTCCTTTGAGGATATAATACGTAACGGTACCGCGCAGGTCTTTTACGGAGTCGCTAAACTGTACGGTAGCCAGCACTTCGGCGCTGTTCTCGTTGTATTTGATCTCCATATCGTCCAGCAGGGGCTCTTTGGCCGTTTTAGGCGCTGCGGCCTCTGCAAGGGCGGTTATTTTTGCGCGGGTATCGCTCAGGCTGTCGAACACGATGCGGGTATTCGGATCGTCGTTGCCCATGGCGGCGGAAAACAGTTTCCATCCCGCGTCTATTTTGGCTGTAAAATGTAAAATGAATTCCTTCTCCCCTTTCTTCTCCGCTTTAAACTCCCATTTCACGTGTTTCGGGATGGAATCCGCCTCCTGGGCCTGTGCCGTTGGCTGGAACAGCAGGACCATGGCGGCTATCAACGTTAAAAGATTCTTCATATGTATGATAGACTTAACAGATTGAATTAAAGATAAATGCAAAAACGAGTTCTTCCGGGTGAAAGAACTCGTTCCAATTATGCTGAAAAAATATTGGAATTATTTCAGATCGAAGGCAAATTCTATCTCTGTAGGCGGCAGGCACTGATGGTCGTCGCAGACCATGAATTCTACCGAACCTTTGAGCTTGGTGGCGGCTTTGCCTTTTACGGTCACGCGCTGAACGAAATTAACGGTGTTCTCGTAGTATTTCAGTTCGGAGTCGAAGTTCTTGTCGAAGGCTTTTTTCAGCTTGCCGTCTTCCTTTACTTTGCCGGTGGTAGCTACCAGCGGGTTCTTGGCGAATTTGAAGGTAGTGGGGATCGGGCCTTCGCCTGCTTCCTGCGCGTACAGGTGCCAGCCTTTTTCGATGGTGGCGGTGGCGATCACATCATACGTTTTGGCGTCGATCTTTTTGGTCTTGAATGCCCATTTTACCGGGTCTGCAAGCTGTGCGCTTGCGAGAGCGGGCAGTGCAAAGAGGCACAGTGCAACGAGTAATTTCTTCATAGCTTCTTTTTTTCTGGTTGGTTGGTGGTTTTGATTAACCAGGTCTTTCCCTAGTTGTTATTGATCAGGCTCTGGAAGATCAGCTGCCCGTCGCGGTTGCCCAGCACTTCGCTGGTGGCCCTTTCGGGGTGCGGCATCATTCCAAATACATTTCTTTCCTTGTTACAAATGCCGGCGATATTCCGGATAGCGCCGTTCGGGTTAGCAGAATCAACAATGTTGCCAAATTCATCGCAGTAGCGGAAAAGAACCTGGTTGTTGGCAAACAGCCCGTCCAGCGTTGCTTCGTCTGCATAATACCTGCCTTCGCCATGGGCTACGGGGATCATCAGCGGGCGGCCGGTCACTTCTTTCGTGATGGAAGTATGGGTGTTTTCGCTTTTCATGAAGATGTTCTTGCACACGAACTGCTGGTTCTCGTTCTTCAGCAGCGCGCCGGGCAGCAGGCCCGCTTCGCACAGGATCTGGAAGCCGTTGCAAACGCCGATCACGCGGCCGCCTTTTTTGGCAAATTCCACCACGCTCTGCATCATAGGGCTGAACTTGGCAATCGCCCCGCAACGCAGGTAATCGCCGTAGGAAAATCCGCCCGGCAGCAGGATGCAGTCTTCAGTGGTAAACATGCTCAGGTCCTTATCCTTATGCCAAAGGTTGATCACATCCTGGTTCAGGTCGTAACGCAGTGCATCGATCATATCCTGGTCGCAGTTCGAACCGGGAAAAGTAACAACTCCAAATTTCATCAGTTATTTATCTTTTTTATTTGTCTGATGGAAAGTCGCAAAGCGCCGTTTCATCAGTTATTTATGTTTTTTATTTATCTGATGGAAGGTCGCAAAGCGCCTTTTCATCAGTTATTTATCTTTTTTTTTGTTGACGGAACGCCGCAAAGCGCCGTTTCATCAGTTATCTATCTTTTTTATTTGTCTGATGGAAAGTCGCAAAGCGCCCTTTCATATATAAAAATCTCTGTTAATTTATCCTGGAAAAGAACAAAATTACTGCGCATTGGCCAATATACAATAACCGCTCATAGATTTATGATTCCGCTAACACCATCGGCTTAGTGGGAAAAGTATTGCATCACAATCACATAAGCCAAAACAATAACATGTATTATGTTCGCTATCGTATTGTTGGTTACGGTCCAGAACACATTCCCGGCAAAAAGGGAAATAGGCAGTACGGCCAATACCCAGTAATTGGGGCTGAAATGACTGCTGAACAGCGGGATAAGCATGGCTGCCAGCACGTAGATCACCACGGTGGCCCAGATCTTCCGCCCCTGGATCAGCATCTTTTTGAATGTGCGCTGCAGCATCAGCCAGCCGGTCACGAAAAACAGCACGCTGGTGATGAGGGCGCCCCAAACCTTGTAATCGGTGATCATCGGCAGGTGAAAGCTGATGCGGGGCAGGTCCAGGATCAGTTCCGTCCGGTTGGTGAGGAACAGCCAGGTGCCCAGCAGGTAAAACGGGCAGATGATGCCCAGCAGGCCGATGATCCACTCCGCCGGCCTGAACGCCCGCATGATGAGCAGGCTCAGCAGCAGCAGCGAAAGGAACAATACGGAAGGGAAATAGACCAGCCCGCAGAGCCCCAGGGCAAAACCCATGTTGAAGGCCACATCGCGGGCGGAAGTACGCATATAGAGGTCGGAAATGCTGGAAAATATCCAGAGCATCACGGTATTGACGATCAGGGCGGGCGAGAACACGTTCCAGCCTTCCAGCAGCGAGGTGAACAGCAGGAAACACATGGCCGGCAGGTAAGTATCCCTGGAAAAGAGCCGGTGGTTGTTGATAACGCGGGTGAACAGCAGGGCTTGCAGGAACTGCAGCAGCAGCGCCAGGCAGGTGTAAAACAGCGCGCTTTTGCCGGCAATTCCGTCCAGCCAGCCCGTTATTTCCGTGTACAGCAGGCCTTCAGAACCGTCTGCCTGGTATACGGCGGGATGGATGAGATAGTAGAATTTGACAAACAGCAAATAGATAAACAGCAACAATACCGTCAGCGGATTGCCTGATCTGAAAAATTTTATCACGATGCAAAGATGTGATTAAAAGTCAATTTTAGCAAAGCAGATGTAATTCCTGTAAATGCAGGGGATCAGCACGCTGCGGGAACTGATCTGCTTGCCGTAGCGGGGCATCCAGGTGAAACCTTTGTCCAGGTTGCGGAGGGTGGGGCTGCGGTCCACCTTGCCGTCGGGCCCGATCGTATTTTCGGTAAGCACGTATTGCCGGCGGTCCAGCGTGTTGAAGAGGAAGCGGAGCTCGCTGCCCACGTTCACCAGCATATAGCTCAGGTAAAGGTCCGCCCCGTCGTCGAACTGGCTTTTGTGCACGAAATTGCTGTATTGCAGGTCGCCCTTGTCGTCGTAGCTCAGTATAGCCACGTTGTCGTAGTGGTAACGGGTGCCCTGGCCGTCGTTCCAGCCGTAAGGATTGTAGTAATAGGGCGAATAAGGTGAATAATAATAAGGGTTATACCCGCCGAAGCCGCCGTACATATAATTCCAGCGGTTCCAGGGCTGGCTGCGCGAAGTGGTGTAATAGGACTCCGCCGTAAGCAGGAAGCCGCCGTTGGCGGTATTCACGACCTTGCGGATGAAGTAGTCGTTGAAGGCGCCGGAAGCAGACCCATCCCCGCGGGCGCTCTGTTTCAGCTCGGGGCTGAAGGCGGATACTTTTTCAAACATGCGTTCCCGTTTGTCGTAATCCAGCCGCAACAGGTAAAGCCCTTCCACATTGCCGCGCTTCTGCTTGTAATAGAACGCGGTCACCAGCAGCTGTTTGTCCTGGTTGTCCAGCTTCAGCTTCACTTCGTCCAGCAGCAGGTTCTTGGTTTCGAAAGGCACGGTCTCGAAGGAATCCACCACCGCCCGTTTGATCACCACTTCGCCCTGCACGATGTAATCGCGGTTGGAAGTACGGTCCAGCTTGGTGAACACCAGGTCGCCGTCGTTGTTCAGCTGGAAATTGCTGAGGAACTGGCGCTTCCCTTCCATAGGCAGGGATACGCGGCTGTTGTTCACCAGGTTAAAGGAGCTGTCGTACAGGAAAGTGTAGAATACGTTATCGTTCTCCTTGTCCTGGTTGATCTTGTATACCAGGATCCGGCTCTTGTCTTCAGACACTTCCACGGAATATATCTTGTTCTCTTTCGAAAAGTTGCCGATGCGGGTGGAATCCACCATCACGGCGGTGGTTGTGAAAACCCCGTCCGGGTTCACCTGCGCCGCAAAGCTGTACACGGCGTCTTTCCGCTGGAACTGGTAGATCATAAACGCCTTGTCCTGGTAAGCGACGAAATCCACGCTGATGAGCTTTTTCGGAAGGAATTCCAGCTTCACGCGGTCTTTCAGCTGCATGGCATTGTCGTATACGGAAATATGGTATTCCCCGCGGTCCGCCTTATAAACCAGGATGTTCCCTCCCATTTTGCCGATGATCTCGAATTCGGTGGTTTTATAATCGTCCCGTTCCGGTTCTGAATAGGTGATCTTTTGGGCGTTTGCTACCGTACTGCACAGGGCGAGCACACAAATTTGCACGATGTAACGAATGCGCATGGACAAGTAATATTTAAGGTTAGATACAGGATAAACGTTGAATGTACCAGTTTTATGCATGTTCTGCTTTCAAACCTACACGAAAATTACGTTATTGCAAAGC
>CBFHAF010000131.1:0-9028 GCA_965653435.1 uncultured Chitinophaga sp. | reverse complement strand
GATGGCCGGGCAATTCGATCATTTCCACGAGGCCGGTTTCCGGGTTCTTGCCGGAAGCTACCATGCCTGCCTGTTCCAGCTGCTCCAGGAAGTCGTTGTTGAACTCGTAACGGTGCCTGTGGCGCTCGGTGATGGCCGTTGCGCCGCCGTAGATCGCGGAGGCCTGTGAGCCGGGCTTCAGGTCGCAGGCATAGGCGCCAAGGCGCATGGTGCCGCCCATTTTGGTCACCTTTTTCTGCTCTTCCATCAGGTTGATCACCGGGTAAGGCGTTTCAGGGTTCATTTCGGTGGAGTGCGCTTCGCGCAGGCCCAGCACATTGCGGGAATATTCCACTACAGCCATTTGCATGCCCAGGCAGATGCCGAAGAAAGGCAGGCTGTTCTCACGGGCATACTGGATGGCCGTGATCTTGCCTTCAATGCCGCGGTGGCCGAAGCCGGGAGCAACCAGCAAACCGTCGAGGTTCTTCAGTTTCTCGCACACGTTTTCGGGCGTAATATGTTCGGAGTGAATATTTTGTACGATCACCTTGCACTCGTTCACGGCGCCTGCGTGGATGAATGATTCCAGGATGGATTTATAGGCGTCCTGCAATTCCACGTATTTGCCGATCAGGCCGATGGTCACTTTGGATTTGGGGTATTTCAGCTTGTCCAGGAACTCGCGCCATTTCACCAGCTCGGGCTCTTTTTCCACGGGCAGGTTCATCTTTTTGAGGCAGATCACGTCCAGCTTCTCGCGCATCATTTCCAGCGGCACTTCGTAGATGGTTCCCACGTCGTTCGCTTCTATCACTGCGTCTACCTGCACGTTGCAGAACAGCGCGATCTTCTTCTTCAGCTCACGGTACATAGGCTCTTCGGTACGGCACACGATGATGTCGGGATGTACGCCGTTTTCGCTGAGCAGCCTCACAGAGTGCTGCGTGGGCTTGGTTTTCAGCTCTTTCGCGGCACGCAGGTACGGGATGAGGGTGAGGTGCACCACCAGGCAGTCTTCTTCGCCCAGCTCCCATTGCAGCTGGCGAACGGCCTCAATATAGGGCAGCGACTCAATGTCGCCCACGGTGCCGCCCAGCTCGGTGATCACGATATCATATTTGCTGTCCTTGCCCAGGAGCAGGATGCGGCGTTTAATTTCGTCTGTAATGTGAGGGATCACCTGCACGGTTTTACCGAGGTAAGCGCCTTCGCGCTCCTTGTTGATCACGGTCTGGTAAATGCGGCCGGTTGTAACGTTGTTGGCCTGTGAGGTGGGCGTATTCAGGAAACGCTCGTAGTGGCCAAGGTCCAGGTCGGTTTCGGCGCCATCTTCGGTTACATAACATTCCCCATGCTCGTAAGGGTTCAATGTACCCGGATCCACATTGATATACGGATCAAATTTCTGAATTGTCACTTTAAAGCCGCGTGCCTGCAATAGCTTGGCGAGGGACGCTGCGATAATTCCTTTACCCAATGAGGAAGTAACACCTCCCGTAACGAAGATATATTTTGCCATAAAAACTAAGTTCCTGAAATTTTTACTTGACCAAAGAGGAAGTGCTGCCGGGACGACTGTTTGGTGTATCCTGTCAAGTAATTTACTTCCGTAAGGTCATGCAAAGATACACAAATTTGCCTCGCACCCAAGTTCAATTTCCCGAAACCAGTTTAAAATCCGGCCAAGACCCAATACAGCAAAGCGTTTCACGAAATTAACAAAAAAATAGCGCGTTGTACTTTTCCCGCGCCGGCGGCAGGTTCCTTCTCCTGCTTCCATGGCGGAACGGCAACGTACCCGGTGCATTGCACGGGAATTATCGCCGCATTCCCGTAATTTTGCGTCCTGAAGCCAGGCATGATAAATATTTATCATACGGAGCTTCGCCGCCGTTGAAAACCGGTTGTCCAAACCGGATGAATAACAGACGAAATAACAATTGATATGACCTTAACGCCAAAGAAGGCACACGAATCACTGATCCAGATGACGGAGCTGGTGCTCCCCAACGATACCAACACCTTTGGCAACCTCATGGGCGGACGGTTGATGTACTGGATGGACATTGCAGCCGCCCTTGCCTGTATGAAACACTGCGCGGCACCGGTGGTGACCGCTTCTGTAGACAACATCTCTTTCGAAAACCCCATCAAGCTCGGCAACGTGGTGCACATCGAAGCCATCGTCACCCGCGCCTTCAACACTTCCATCGAAGTGCACATGAAGGTCTGGGGGGAAGATCCCGTGCTGCAATACCGTTATAAATCCAACGAAGCGTTCATGACCTTCGTGGCGCTGGACCCGAACGGCAAATCCAGGCCCGTGCCGCCCGTGATCGCCGAATCGGAAGAAGAAAAGAAACTTTTCGAAGGCGCCCTGCGCCGCCGCCAGCTAAGGCTGATACTCGGCGGAAAAATGAAACCCGCCGATGCAGGCGAACTGAAAGCGCTTTTCTACGAGCAGCAATAAAAAAACCGGCGGGTCTTAAAGGCCCGCCGGTTTTTTATCAGTTATACCCATCTTCATTTTTTTGAAATAAACTCCTCCCGCTCGTCGTTCCAGATCAGCTTGTCTATCTGCCATTTTGTAAGCACCCCGAACGACCACCGGTCTCTCTCCAGCTTCTGTGCCAGCACCGCCTTCTCCCCGTCCGTCCTGAAGGTGATCATGCCATAAGAGGCCACCATCTTCTGTTTTTCCTCATCTGTTTTAACTTCTTTGGTTATCAGGAATTCCGGGGAAGAACGGGCCAGCTCCGTGCTGTAAATGAGCGGACGGTCGCCCCGGCCATATTTGCCCACGGCCCCAAGGGTTTCCGGGCGCGGGTGGCAAAACGATTCCTCGTCGCCGCTGGAGATCACCGTTGCAATGGCGTTGATGGATTGCAGCAATTCGTTCGTGATGTCTGCGCTGCCGTGGTGGCACGACTTCGCTACTTCCACCTGGAAATGTTCGCGGCAGGCATTCACCGCTTCCTGCATTTCCTGCTGCAGCTGCGCCTTTTCCGCGCCGGAAGCCGCATCTATCTTTACTCTCAGCGAGCGCACATCCTTGCCGCTGTAATGTTCCATAAGGTAATCGGCCGATTTGCTGTTGAGATCGCCGCCCAGCAGCAGCCTCATCTTGCCGATGCTGAGCAGCAGCACTACTGAATGCCCGTTTTTCGTGAGGCCGATGTCTTTCAGCTTTTCATCGAACCAGCGGAGCATCAGGCCGCCGTCCTGCTCTTCGGGAACAGGCGCGAGCACCTTCATGGTGAGCCCTTTTCGCTTGTACAGGATATCGTTGCCGAGCATGCCCTTGCCGACCGTTTTGATCTTCAGGTCCGGGAAATTGTCCAGCGCGCCTGCGAGGAACTTCTGGTATTCGCTTTTCTCTTCTTCCTTTTCCAGTATGGATTCCAGCGTTTCCTGGTCCCGGATGAAGTCCCGGAGATAATGATGGTCTTCTCCTTTGAAAGTGGCGCCCAGCTTGGAACCTGCGCGCTGAAGGATGCCGTTGTGATATAGTTCCTCGAACACGATCTGCCTGCCGTCTTCCTGCGGCAGCCGCGACAGCAGGGGCACGAAGCCGCCCCAATGGTCTTCGTCGGGATGACTGATAACGCCAAAGAATTTAGGCAGCCTGCTGCCCGGTTTTGCCAGGTTGAAACGCCAGCGCAGGAAGCGGTACATATTGTCGCCCTTCCCTGCGTCTATCACGAAATGTTCATCGGCGGGCGTCACAAGGTGGCAGCCGTCGCCCTGCCCGATGTCCACAAAATTCACTTCCAGCGTCCGTTCCAGTTGTATCTCATCCAGCTTCATCCATCCTTCGATCTGCCGGCTGCGCACTTTGAGCCATTTCCTGCTCTCGTCCAGCAGGTCTTCCGACCATTCCTGGTAAGTACCATCCGCGTTTTTGGGCGGCGTGATGTAATCACCGAAAAGCAGGTGCTGAATAGTGCCTTTGCCTGGATTTTTGTAGATGCGGGCTTCGGGGAAAGCGGCAAAACCGGAACCTTGCGCGGAAAGCCGCTGGAGTTTGGGGGTGGGGGCCATAACACAGGGATTTGTACTGTTAAATGTACTAAAAAACAGCCACCGGCCGGTTAAGGGCATGTTATATTTATCACCCTAAAAAAATGAAGGCTGACCCGAAGCTTTTATGCTTTAAGTCAGCCTTTTTATGTGAATCGATCTATCAGTTCAGTCTTTGCTTACCAGCACGCTGGTGAGCTCGTTGAGTTTTTTCACTTTCTCCGCGAAATCGCCCTTCAGCCGGTCACGGATGGCCTGCAGGTGATGCAGCACGTTTTCCAGTTGTTCCGGGATGGCATCGTTCAGCACTTCTTTCAGCCTTTTGGCGATGGTGGGTGATTTGCCGTTGGTGCTGATGGCGATCTTAAGATTGCCTTTCTGTACTACGGACCCGAGGTAAAAGTCGCAGAGGGCGGGCGTATCCGCTACATTGATCAGCACTTTGGAGGCCTTGGCCTTTTCCCAGATGCAGCTGTTCAGCTCTTTGTCTGCCGTGGCGGCAATCACGAGGTCTTTGCCAAAAAGGTCCCCGCAGGAGAATTCTTTCTGCACCAGCGTTACATTGCCGAAGCCTTCGGTGATAGCGGCCATTTCAGGTGCAAACCAGGTGGCTACTACGGTTACGCGGGCGGCAGGGCAGTTTTGCAGGATAGCGGACACTTTCTCGCAACCTACGTTGCCGCCGCCTACTACCAGCACCTGGAGCTGCTCCAGCTTGAAAAAAACGGGAAACAAGTGATTCTGTTCCATGAGATCAAACGGCTAGTTTATAATTATCGGCCAGTTTGGTCTGC
Organism: uncultured Chitinophaga sp.; assembly: GCA_965653435.1. GTDB lineage: Bacteria > Bacteroidota > Bacteroidia > Chitinophagales > Chitinophagaceae > Chitinophaga. Next base: position 4,232 of record CBFHAF010000131.1, on the reverse strand, counting down.
AATTCCTGGAATGCTTCATGGAAACGCACCACCTCCCCGATCACGATGATCGCGGGATTCTTCAGCCCCTGCTCTTCCGCAAATACCGGAAGGTCCTGCGCTACGCCTACGCCTATCTTCTGGGAAGGAAGCGTTCCGTTCTGGATAATGGCGGCAGGCACCTGGCCTTTGCCGAGCCGGGCATAAATTCCCGCAATCTCCTGCAATTTACTCATCCCCATGAGAATAACCACGGTGGTATCCGCCTGGATGGCATATTCCAGGTCGCGGCTCAGCTTGCCGTCCTGCGTGGTGCCGGTGATCACCCAAAACCCTTCGCTGACGTTCCTTGCGGTAACGGGTATTTTATTGACCCCGGGAACGGAGATGGCGCTGCTGATGCCGGGGATCACTTCGGTTTCGATGCCGTACTGCTGCGCAGCCGCCAGTTCTTCCTGGCCGCGGCCGAACACGAAGGAGTCTCCGCCTTTCAGGCGCACTACGCTGCCGTAGGTCAAAGCATATTTAACGATCATGCGGTTGATCTCCGCCTGGGTATACACGTGCATGCCGGCGCGCTTTCCTACGAAGCGTTTCAGGCAGTTCTGCGGTGCATGGTCGAGGAGCTCGTTGTTAGACAGGGCGTCATACAGGATCACGCGGGCCTGCTGGATGGCCTTCAGTCCTTTCACGGTGATCAGTTCAGGGTCTCCGGGCCCAGCCCCTACCAGCGTCACTTTCGGTTGTTGTGTTTGCATGATCGTACAATTTTTATGGTTGGATGTTATCAGGCATTGGCGCTCGCGGCCTGCCTCTCCGTGCGGTATTGCTGCGCTCTGTCGAAGAAGGCTTTTGCCTGTTGGTAATATTGTTTGGCGAAGCTTTCGGTAGGCTCGTGCTGGTTGATCTGCAGCGCCAGGCTCCTGAAGCTTTCGGCCGGAACTTTGAATTTGCCTGTCTCTACGAAATGTTTGTCGAAATCGTTCATGATGCCGTGCTGCGTGTTGCAGTTCACGTTCTCGTCCAGCAGGATGCTCTTCGCGGTCTGGATGAAGCTGGCGTAAGACTGGTAGATGCTGTCCGCCCAGGCGTTGTTCACCAGGCTTTGCATGGACCAGTCCAGCTTTTCTTCCGCCTCGAACAGCAGGGTGGCGATCAGGTCTATCATCACGCCGGCGCATTCGCCTACGCCAATGGCGGTGCTGAAACCTTCAGCCTGGCCCCAGTCGATGAAATCACCGTCAGTAAGGGTGGTCAGGTCTGCCAGCGGTTTAAGCAGCTCGTAGAAATATTTTTCGCCGTTGCGGTCGTAATATTCGTTGAACAGTTCTTTTTCCTGTGCATTGGTCTCGTAATCGTGCAGCAGGGTGCGCAGCACGTCGGGCCCGCGCCTGCTGGGCACTTTCAATACTTTGTCGGATATTCTGCCCGCACCGTCGCCCACTACGCCGCCGCCCAGCAGCACCTGCAGGGCAGGCAGCACTTTGCCGCCGCTCTTCATGGAGGAGCCGTGGAAGCCGATGTGAGCAAGACCGTGCTGGCCGCAGGAGTTCATGCAGCCGCTGATCTTGATCTTGATATCGCTGTTGTAGATCAGGTCGGGGAATTCTTCGTGTATCACGCTTTCCAGTGCCGCGGAAATACCGGTGCTGCTGGAAATGGCCAGGTTGCAGGTATCCGTGCCGGGGCAGGAAGTGATATCGGCCACGCTGTCGAAACCTGCCGCGCTGAAGCCTGCTTCTTCCAGCAGGGAGAAAACGTAAGGCAGGTTCTCTTCACGGATGAATTTCAGCAGCAGGCCCTGGTTAACGGTCACGCGCAGGTCGTCTGCCACCACGGGGCGCAGCCTTTCGATCAGCCAGCGGCTGGTGTGCGATTTGATGTCGCCCAGCGGCACGCGTACATAAGCGCCGAAATAACCCTGCTGTTTCTGTTCAAAGGTGTTCGTCTTTTTCCAGGCCTCGAACTGCTTCTGGTTCCTGATGGTGAAAGCGGGAGCGGTAAAACCGTCCGCCGGCGCCGCTGTGGCGGGCCAGGCTTCATGGTCAACCGGGAAGGTCTTGGATTTAAGTGCCTTGTATTCTTCTTTCACGAGGCGCTCAAATTCTTCCATCCCTATTTTCTGGATGAGGAATTTAATACGGGCCTTGTGGCGGCTCGCCCTTTCACCATGACGGTCAAATACGCGCAGTACGCTTTCGATGTAGGGGATCAGCTGGTCGGCCTCCAGGAACTCGAAAGCAACTTTGGCCAGGTAAGGCTGCGCGCCGAGGCCGCCGCCTACCATTACTTTGAAGCCGCGCACTTCCTTGCCGTCCACAACGCGGATCTTGGGGATCACGCCGAGGTCGTGCATGAAGGTGAGCGCTGTATCTTTATCGCTGGAAGAAAAAGCCATTTTGAATTTGCGGCCCATGTCCTGGCAGATGGGGTTGCGCAGGAAATAACGGAAGGCGGCATCCGCGTACGGCGTGATGTCGAACGGTTCTTCCGGGTCGATGCCCGCCTGGTCGGACGCGGTGATGTTGCGCACGGTGTTGCCGCAGGCTTCGCGGATGGTGATATCGTCCAGTTCCAGCTTGGCCCACAGCTCAGGCGTTCTGTCCAGCGATACGAAGTGTATCTGGATATCCTGCCGGGTAGTGAGGTGCAGGTTACCGGTGGAATACTCGTCTGATATGTCCGCAATGCGGTTCCATTGCTGGAGGGTCATTTTACCGTAAGGAAGCTTGATGCGCACCATCTGCACGCCTTGCTGGCGCTGGCCGTACACGCCGCGCGCGAGGCGGAGGCTGCGGAATTTTTCGTCAGACATTTTGCCTTCGCGAAACAGCCTGATCTTTTGTTCCAGTTCAATAATGTCCCTTTCTACGATCGGATTTTCCAGTTCGGTTCTGAAACTTTGCATGATAATTGAATTGCTCGTTATTTAATGGTATTCATCCGTTAATATCTGTCTTTTTTCAGGCCGGACGGAACCAGCGCGGTTTCATAACTTCCGGCACAGGCCTGTAAAAACACAGCCCCCGTTTGCATGTCGGAGGCTGTTAGTGTATGATTCTGAATTCAGTAATTCATATGTAGCGTCCTCCTTCAGTCCGTTGAGACTGTCCAACAGCACATGCGCATGTTCATTTCTATTCCTGCTGATATCTTATTGCCCATTTTCCTATAGAATTTGTAGAGTAATACAAAGGTATAGGTCCGCCCTGTAAACTCAAAACTTTTTTTGATAAAAAACGACCATGAATTTTAGAAATTTTCTAACGGGAGGGGGCCGGCGGCGGGAATGCTCCCGGGGCTGCCGTTGCGTCGCACTCTTCAGCGGCGGGAAGCCGGGCCGGGCGGGAGGTATGCCCTTTTCCCGAGGCGGCCGCCGTGTGTGATCCATGCGGCAAAGCGCAAGGCATTATCTGTTCATTTTACCCGCAAAGTCCACTGGGAGGGAAAGTTATGCGCACCGCAAAGGGTCCGGCCCTTCATAGGTATTTCCTATTCAAAGTACTATGGGCCAAACAGTTAACTTGGTCATGGGACATAAATCCTGCACTTCCTTTTCCGTAGCAAAGCGCGTTGTGAAAGAAAGTTATGCCGACCGCAAAAGGGCTCTGCCCTTCACAGGCATCTCCAATTCAAAGCACTCTCTATCAAATAGTTAGTTCTGCCGCAGGGAATAAATTACCACACAGCCGTTTCCCCGGCAAAGCCCTCTGCCGGGTCGCGCCTGCTCTTTCAGGCAAACCTTTTCCCGGCGAGTTTGTACATTTGCGGCGCAAAAAGTACGATATGATCAACACGGTGATTTTTGATATGGACGGCCTGCTGGTAGATTCTGAGCCCCTCTGGGGCATTGCCATGCGGGAAGTGTTCTCCACGGTAGGCGTTTCCCTCTCCCCTGAACTGACCCATCTCACTACGGGCCTGAGAACCAAGGAAGTAGTAAGCTATTGGCACGGTTATTTCAAATGGAACAGCAAAAGCCCCGAACAGGTCACCGCCGAGATCATAGACAATGTAACGGACAAGATCCTGCACAACGGCCAGGGCATGGAAGGCCTCCATTATATCCTGGACTTCTTCCGCAGCCGGCATTTCAACATAGGCCTCGCTTCCTCCTCTCCTATGCGCCTCATCCAGTCTGTACTGGCCCACCTGGATATCCGTTCCGCCTTCAACGCCGTTGTTTCCGCGGAATACGAACCCTACGGCAAGCCGCATCCCGCCGTATACCTGGCCTGCGCCGGTGAGCTCGG
>CBFHAF010000130.1:0-9041 GCA_965653435.1 uncultured Chitinophaga sp. | reverse complement strand
ACTGGCCGAAGGAAAAGATCACCAAACGGGACCTCATCAACTATTATTACCGCATTGCACCGTTCATACTGCCCTATCTCAAGAACCGCCCGCAGTCGCTGAACCGCCACCCAGACGGCATCGAAGGCGAAAGTTTTTACCAGAAGGATGTAACCGGCAAGGTACCCGACTGGATCGAAAAATATCCTTATCAAACGGACGACGGCGCGAAAAAGAACTTCATGCTCGCCACCAACGAGGCCAGCCTGCTGTACATGGCCGGCCTGGGCTGTATAGAGCTGAATCCCTGGAGCAGCACCATCCAGAAACCGGACCATCCTACCTGGTGCATCATAGATCTGGACCCGGCGCAGCAATCGTTTAACCAGGTGATACAGGCCGCCCAGGTGACCAAAGCCCTGCTGGATGATATGGAAGTGCCCTGTTACTGCAAAACGAGCGGTTCCACCGGCCTGCATATCTACATCCCGCTGGGCGCCAAATATACTTACGAGCAGTCCAAGGAATTTGCCCGCATCATCGTCACGCTCGTGCAGAAAGAGATCCCGCGTTTTACGAGCATAGAGCGGCAGGTGAATAACCGTAAAGGCAAAATGTACCTGGACTTTTTACAGAACCGTCCGCACGCCACGCTGGCCGCGCCTTACGCCCTTCGCCCGAAGCCGGGGGCCACGGTTTCCATGCCGCTGGAGTGGGACGAGGTGAAGAAAGGGCTGAAGATGAAGGATTTCAATATTTTCAACGCGGCGGAACGTGCGGAGAGCATCGGGGATATTTTCAAGCCGGTGCTGGGAACGGGGATCGCGTTGCAGAAAGTCATTTCAAACTACCGGTCAAAAAATGGATAAGATACTTCAGGCAATAAGGGATTTCGCGGACCAGGCGCATGGCAGCCAGACCCGGAAATATTCGCCGGACAGGTACATTGTGCACCCCGTACGCGTGATGGAGACCTGCCGGGAATATACTTCCGATACGGCGATACTTGCAGCGGCGCTGTTGCATGATGTGCTGGAAGACACCGCCGTTTCGCAGAAAGAATTATTCCATTTCCTTGAAACCGTCATGGACCGAAACCTGGCCCACCGCACGCTGGCGTATGTGATAGAACTGACGGATGTGTATACCAAAGCCGCTTACCCGCAATGGAACCGGCGGACGCGGAAAGGGAAGGAACTGGAGCGGCTGGTAAATACTTCCCCCGGATCCCAGACCATCAAGTATGCGGACATCCTGGACAATGCGAAAGATGTAGTGGAGCACGACCCGGATTTTGCGAAAGTGTTCCTGATGGAATACAGGACGGTGCTGAGGAAGCTTGATAAAGGGGAAGAGGATCTGCGCGCCAGGGCGAAAGCATTGGTGGAGGAGGGATTGGAAATGAGCGATCTGTGAACACTAAGCATATATGAACACGCAGCCTTTTCATACCGATATTGACCAGGCGGTACTGGATGACCTGCAATACCGCATCCTGCACACCCGCTGGCCGGATGCTCCCGGCCTCTCCCATTTAAAAGACCTGGCTGCTTACTGGGCGGAGGGGTTCGAGTGGAGGAAAACCGAGGCGGCTGTGAATACCTATCCGCAGTTCATCACCGAAATAGACGGTTACAGGATCCATTACCTGCATATCAAAAGCGCAAGCCCGGGCGCCGTTCCGGTGATTATCAGTCATGGCTGGCCAGGTTCTTTTATTGAAATGCTGAAGGTCATTCCCCTGCTGGAAGATTTTCACCTGGTGGTCCCTTCGCTGCCGGGTTTTGCTTTCTCGGACAAACGCGGCGGCAGCACTTCCCTGGCGGCAGACCTCTGGGTAAAGCTCATGCATGAACTGGGCTATGACCGGTTTGTAGCGCAGGGCGGGGATTTCGGTGCCACTATTTCCACACGGATAGCTATGAAACATCCGCAAAACCTGCTGGGACTGCATCTGAATTATATCCCTTTCAACTACCGGCCTTATTTCCCCCCGGGAACGGAACCGCCCCCGATGCCGGAGAAAACGGCGAAGTTCTTCAAAGCCCAGGGCGCTTACTCACAGGTACAGGCCACTAAGCCCGCGGTATTGTCCTGCGGTTTAAATGACTCTCCCATAGGCCTGCTGGCCTGGATCACGGAGATATTCCGCAGCTTTTCCGATCCCTCTGCTACTCTGGATCAGCTCTTTGACCGGGACCAGCTGCTTTCACATATTACTTTGTATTGGGTGACGCAATCGATCTATTCTTCCATGCTCTTGTACGGCGAAAAAGAAACGCTCGATTTCGGGCCGGAGGATTTTATTAAAGTGCCTGTGGGTGTGGCTAAATATCCTTTCCCGGATAGTTTCCCGGAGAAGGGGTTCGTGGAGAGAGGTTTTAACGTCGTGTACTGGAAAGAGAAAGACACCGGCGGGCATTTTGCGGCGATGGAGGTGCCGGAGGTGTTTGCTGCGGATGTGAGGGCTTTTGTAAGCGCAATTTTGTAACATATGTGACATTTTAAAAGACGGAGGGATTGTAATTTTGGGGGAAATACCCCACGTATGCATTTTTTGTTTCCCCCTGGATTCACCAGCACTGAAATAAGGCCCCCGCACGAACAGGAATTCCTCCTTCCATATACCAGCGCCCGCCAGGTGCAAGGCCCATCGGGCAGTATCCATGCACAGGCTATTGTGGAACACCAGTATGATATGGACTTCCAGGTGGCGTTCAGCGAGGAGCCCGTTACATTCACCGCAGCCCGCGACTGGCAGTCTATCGTGTTGCTTTATATGATCCAGGGCGATATTACGCTGGCGGATGCAAGCGGCAGGAAACAAAAGCTGGAAGAATATTCCTGCTATGCCGCCTATGTGCCGGCGGGGCATTATACCGTTGAACTGGGTAAGGGCGTACATTGCGCCGTACAGATCAAGCTCCCTGAATTTGCGCTTTCACAACTGGTCAAGTACTTTGAGATATTCAGGCTTTGGGAGCTTTTTGAAAACCGCTCACACAGAGCTGCCCTTTTTTATATCTCCGAAATGAGCCATAAAGTAAGCGACGTACTCAGCAGCCTGTTGTATTGCCGGCTGGAAGATGAAGAAAGGACGCTATTCCAGGTAGGGCGGATAATGGACCTGGTTGTGCTGTTGGCCGAAGACCTGGCGGCCCTGAACAAGCCTTCAGCCGGTCCGCTGAAATTCACGCCAGATGATATTAAGTCCGTGCGGAATGCGCTGAACCTGCAAAGCGGTTTTGAAAACGCACCTTTAAAACTTCATGAGCTGGCCCGTAAAGTAAATCTACATCCCAGGAAACTCAATGCCGGTTTTAGGCTGTTGAAGGGCAAAACCTCCCGGGCGCTGGCCAATGAAGCCATGATAGAGAAGGCCAAGAAGTTGTTGCAGGAAACGGAAATGCCCGTTTCGGAGATCGCGTATGAAGCTGGTTTTTGTAACAGTTCCGCGTTCAGCAGGGCTTTTAAACGTTGTACAGGTATATCGCCTTTGGCTTACCGTAAATAAACACCGGAGTACTAGTACCTCCGGCGTTTTTCAGGGCGGGCCTGTTAGAGTTCCAGTTCCCTGCTGGCCTGGTTTCCCGGCAGGTCGCTGGCCGTCACCTTTGCTTTTGCCGCCGCGGGCCGGGCATTGGCGAGGGTGTAGGCCCAGGTATCCGTGCTTTCCGCGGATGCCGTTGCCGGGCCTTCTTCAAGGATGGTTCCCGCTTCATCCATGATCTGCACATATACGGTGTGGACTTTGAAGTCGTCCGTTGCGTGGATGCGGATCGTGTCTCCCGGGGAGCCGCTGAAGTTCACGGCTTCGGCAGAGTGGATAGTGGGCGGCTTGAAGTAGTCTGTGAAGGCCACGTTGTAGGCCGATACCCCTGCTCCCGCTTTGGCCTCGTACGCTGCTTTTATAAGCGGATCAGCAATAACGGACCTGGCATACGCGATGGCTTTCCGGAACTTCTCTCTGAACCCTTCCTGGATTTCTGTGGGATTGTCTTCCCTTGGCGCGGGCGGCAGGCTGATGACCGTCTTGCCGGCGCGTTGCCTGAAGACGAGCTCATTTCCCAATGCACCGCTGGCGCCTCTCATGATAGAATTTCTGTTTTGTTTCATAAAAAATTGATTTTAAATTTTTAAAAAAATGGTTTCTTCTGTAACTGTGGATCCATTGGTTACGGTTACAAAGTTGGAGCTTTGGCCAGCGGGAGGATATACCGGATGGGAAAAAAAATATACCGAATGGGAAAATCTTGTACTCGCGTATTATTTTAACTTATGCGGGAGAGGAAGGATGAAGGGAGGTGAGAGGTTGGTGAGAGGGAGGTGAGAGTTAGGTGAGGGAGTGGTAAAATTGTATTAATGATGTGATATGGGGGTATGAAGATTATTTTCTGAAGGCGGATGACCTGGTGATTGGCGGATCGGGTTAAGGTTTGGTGCATTGTAAAATTTCTGCCGGATAATCGGAAATGATCCGATTTAGCATCCGGAAAATTACAGACCCCGAAAAGGGAATCTATGTGATTATTTATTCTTAATCTGCTAAAGTCAGGATTTGTCCAGCCAGTCTCCCAATCTGTCCACTTCCCCGAAATCCCCTTCCACCCCTGCTGGTTTCACTCCACCTTTGTTTCACCAAACACTTAAAACCAGCAAATCATGAACTTCAAAACAACACAGATCATCTACTGGACAGGCGCGATATTAACCTCATTATGGTTCGGCGCCAGCGGCTTCTTCGAACTGACCAGGAACCCGATTGTATGGGACATCACCGTGCAGCTGGGCTATCCGGCGCATTTTATTTATATCCTCGGGGTAGCGAAGCTTTCGGGAATTATTGTACTGCTCACGCCGAACCGGCTGCTCAGGCTGAAGGAATGGGTGTTCGCAGGTATCTTCTTCGACATCATCTTCGCCTTCTTCTCGAAACTAAGCGTGCTGGAACCGGCTTCCGCGATAGACGCCGTGGTGGCGTTCGTAATGGTGAGCGTTACTTACGCGATGTTCAGGAGGCTTTACCCCGCCAACTACGGCCGGGTGGTTTACCAGGTGAATAAATAATATCGTAAAGGATAAGAAGCCGGCAGGACTTCTTATCCTTTATGTTTCATCTTCCCGCGGAACAGGTCTATGAACCCGTGAAATACCAGCACAAAGGGGTTGTGGCTGATAAAACCTGTGGTGATGCCGTAGCGCACTTTTTCCGTTTCGGGCTGGTAGGTGCCGAACAGCCTGTCCCAGAGCATGAGCACGCCGCCGAAATTCTTGTCGATGTACAGCGGGTTGCAGCCATGATGCACGCGGTGGGCGGAAGGCGTATCGATAATGCCTTCCAGCTTGCCGAGCTTGCCCACCGCTTCGGTATGCATCAGGAACTGGTATAAGAGGTTCAAGCCTACCGATAATGCGATCATCAGCGGAGGAAAGCCCAGCAGGGCCATCGGGACGTAAAAGAAAGGGGTAACGGCCGCCGAGAACCAGTTGAGCCGGTATGAGGTGGTCAGGTTCATCCAGGGGCTGGAGTGGTGAATGAGATGAAAGGCCCACAGCGGTTTCCAGGCATGCGATGCACGGTGGAACCAGTAATAGACAAAATCGCTCAGCAGGAATGTACCGGCAAATAACAACAGGCCGGGTTCAAAATCAAATAACCGGTAACGGTAAGCCCAGCTGAGCACGCCTATCTGCCAGCCGGCAAACAGCAGCTTCGACAGCTGGAAACCAGCCATGATACCCAGGTTGGTGAGCGTTTCCTTTACCTGGTAAACCTTCCTGTCGTGCCGCCAGCTCCAAATCATTTCCGCAATGATGAGAATAACCAGCAGGCCGGCTATCCACAGCTTATAAGATGATCGTTCCATTTTTTGTTATTTATAGATGACGGTCTTCCTGATCACCACCCTGCCCGGCGGCAGTACAACAACGGGCACCGGCCTTACAACCACAGGCCGTACGGCCACGACGGGGCGCGGAGCAATTATGCGGGGCGCCACTACAACCGTTCTGCATACGGCCCGCTTTACAATTACCGCCTGTGCACTGGCTGCAGAGGCGGTGAAACATAACGCCGCCGCCAGCGGGATAATTAATCTTCTCATGGTTTCTTTGTTTAAATTTTAAAAGATCTTACAGCAAAACTACCCCCACAGGACATTACAAAAGGGCGCCCGCACTATGAAAAGGACAAAACGAATGTTGAACGGACACACCCTTTTGCCATGCTCATCTGCTTTATTGTCCGCTTCATGCCGGGGTTAATACACCCTGTCGGATCATTTGGTATTTTCGTATCATGAAGAGATTTTACCCGGTTACCGGACTGATCATATCGCTTTTTATAGCGTTGCTGGGGTATGCGCTCAGGCTGAACCGGGAGAACATCGGGGCGTCGCTGTTCTCGTTCACCGTTTCTTTCGTGAACGCTTTTTTGAGCTGGCTGCTGGTACAATACGTGCTCCAGTTAAAAAAGCCGTCCGGCTACGGGTGGAAAGCGGTTGCAGCGGTTGCCGGCTGCATGCTTATCTCCCTTCTGCCCATTACCATTACCCGGCAATTTGCCGAAGTACGCAGCCGCATAGACGCCGTTCCCAAAGGCATGAACGCGGTAAGTTTCCTCTTGCTGACGCGGGGACTGGTGATCGGCGGTTTTTTATACTTCATATCTTACCTGCTGCGGATATCGGAACTGACGCGGCTTTCCGAACTGGAGAACGAACGGCTGAAACAGGAAAACCTGCAGGCCCGGCTAAGCCTCCTGCAGGAACAGGTAAGCCCTCATTTCCTTTTTAACTCCCTCGGCACTTTGCAGAGCATGGTGCGGGAACAGGCCCCGCGGGAGTTCATACAACGCCTGTCTGAAGTGTACCGGTACCTGCTGAGCAACCGCATGGCAGACCTGGTTCCGCTACAGGCGGAACTGGATTTTACACAGGCATACCTTTATATTCTAAAAGAACGGTTCGAAGATGCACTGGTAACACGGATCGATATTTCGGGGGCCGCCCTGCAGCAGAAACTCCCCCCTGCCAGCCTGCAGCTGCTGATAGAAAATGCAGTGAAGCACAACGTGGTTTCCACCGAAACCCCGCTCACCATCAGCATCGATACTGCGGCAGAGGGGTGGCTGACAGTAAGCAATTCCCTGCAAAAAAGGAGCCTGGTAAGGAACAGCCTGGGCAGCGGGTTAAAGAACATCCGGGAAAGATACCAGCTGCTGGCGGGCATGAACATCATCGTTGAAGAGACCGGCACGCATTTCACCGTCCGCATTCCATTGATCACGCAAAGCCCGTCAATATGAATATCCTCATCATAGAAGATGAAGCCAAAACGGCAAGAGAGCTGAAAAACATGATCCAGCGGCTGGACGACAGCCTGGTGGTGGCCGGCGTTATTCCGTCCGTAAAAGCGGCGGTAGACTGGTTCAGGAACAATCCTCCGCCCCAGCTGATCTTATCCGACATTCAGCTGGCGGACGGCCTGAGCTTCGAGATCTTCCGGGCCGTAAACATTACCTGCCCCGTTATTTTCTGCACCGCCTTCGATACCTATGCCATCGAGGCTTTCGGCACCTACGGGATCGATTACCTGCTGAAACCCATAGATGAGAACAAGCTCGCCGCAAGCCTCCGCAAGTACGAACAGATGAAACAATGGATGGCCCCGGAAGACAGCACGGATTACACCCGGCTGGAAGCAGTGCTTGCAAAGCTGCAACCCGCCTACAAAAGCGGGATCCTGGTGTTCAGCAACGAAAAGATCATCCCGGTAAAAACTGCGGATATCGCTTTTATTCATTCCGTAGGCGGAGTCGTAAAGGTCTGTACCAAGAACAAACAATATTACCTCATCAACGAAGTGCTGGACGACCTGGAGCCCCAGCTGGACCCCGCCCGGTTCTTCAGGGCCAACCGGCAATACCTGGTGAACAGGGATGTGGTGCTGATGGCGGAATATTTTTTCAACCGCCGCCTGATCCTGAAACTGAACATAGAAACTCCGGAGCCTGTCATTATCAGTAAAATGAAAGCCCCGGAGCTGATGGCCTGGATGCAACGATGAATACCCCTTATTCCAGCTTATGCCTGCTGAAAAACTCCCAGATCAGGTCGTTGGCATCTATCACCTGCGAAGGCGGATCGGCCCGCTGCCGCGCCTGCTGGCCCCCCGGCCAGGAATGCCCGCCGTCTTTGGTGAGGTAATGCACGATAGACGGTTCGCCGTTCTCATCAAGCCATTGAACAAGCTTGTAACGCCCGTCGTCAACAACTACCTGCTCTTCCGGGTTATACCGGTTCCGGAGGCTCCAGAGCCGCAGTACGGAATCCACCGGCGGGAAATAATAACCAAACCTGTTAGTGCCGCCGTAGTATGGTACGATCTCATCCAGTATGGAATGCAAATGAAGAATAGGCATAGCGCGCGCCTGTGCGGGCGCAGGGCTGTACACCATATTGCTGCTCACCGGGGCAATGGCCGCGATCTTGCCGGGCAGCTCCGCCGCGAGGCGGTAAGCCATCATGCCGCCGTTGGACATGCCCGTTACGTATACCCGCTTCGGATCCACACGGTGGCTGCTTATCATTTTATCGATGAGATTGCTGATAAACTGCACGTCCGCTATGTTTTTCCTCATCGCATAGTCGCAGCAGCTGCCCGCATTCCAGGTGCGGATACTCATTGCCCCGTCTCCGGTCACCCCGTTCGGATACACCGCGATAAATCCCGCCTCGTCGGCTTTCCGGGAAAACCCGTAATGTTCTTCAAATTGCCTGGCATTGCCGCCTGTACCATGCAGGCCGATGACCAGGGCATAGGTAGCCGTATCTTCATGGTATGCCGGCGGAAGGTTTACAATATAACTGCGTCGCAGGCCGTTCACGTCTATCGTAGCCTCAAAATTCCGCGCCGGTGGGGTGGAATCCTTTTTACATCCGCCGGCAAGCTGCGACGTGCCCAACAGCAGCGCACCTGATATTACTTTGATGATCGTTTTCATGTATTTCCTTTATGTTTAATTGAAATAACCCGCCTTCCGCATTATCGTGTCCGTTTGC
>CBFHAF010000129.1:0-9041 GCA_965653435.1 uncultured Chitinophaga sp. | reverse complement strand
CGGGGATAGTGGAAAGAGGTCTGGTTGCGGCCGTATTCCCAGAACAGCGTGCGCTGCTGTGCGGAAGGTTTGCCCAGCAGCACATCTGCGCGGTTGATGCCGTCCGTTCCAGGCAGTGTTTTGCCTGGGATGCCGGCCACCCGGCAAAAGGTCGGCAACAGGTCCGTAGCGCTGAGCACGGAAATGCTGTCTACCGCCCCGGCTTTTATCCTGCCGGGGAACCTGGCGATCAGCGGCATTCTTATCCCGCCTTCGTATAACGATAATTTTGTGCCCCTGAATTTCCCCGAACGGAAACCGAAGGTGGGCAGCGCGCCGTTATCGGAAGTAAAAACGATCAGTGTATTTTCATCGAGGCCCAGCTTCTTCAGGCCTTCCAGCAGCCTTCCCATCTGCCTGTCATAGTTTGCCAGCACTGCTTCGAACTGCCGCCGGCTTTCCCCTCCTTTGGGCATCATATCCATCTCCGCTTCGCCGGGCACCCAGGGTGTATGCACATCGTCCGGCCAGAGATTGACAAAACACGGCGTGCCTTTGTTGGCCGCCAGGAAGGCCAGCGCCCTGTCCACGAAATATCCCGTGCGGTCCCAGCGCTTTACACTGTCGGTCTTCGACCATATCCAGTTGCCGGAAGTAAGCAAAGGATCAGGGTCCGGGCTTTCCCAGGTGCTGCTGTATTCATCAAAGCCATATTCGCTGATGGAGGGCGCGTTCTTCACATCCCGCCCGCCGCCGAGGTGCCATTTCCCGAAATGGCCGGTGCGGTAACCGGCGTTTTTCAGCAGCCTGGCTACGGAGGGCGCCTGGGCCTGTAAAAAATCAGCCTGCTCACATTCGGCATTACCTTTACGCGTTTGCAGGTAACTGGTCAGGTTCCACCTGGCGGGATGGCTGCCGGTCAATATACCGGCGCGCGACGGGGAACAGATGGGTGATGCGCTGTAATATTGCGTGAAGCGGATCCCTTCAGCCGCCATCCTGTCCAGGTACGGCGTCGGCACTACCGTTCCGCCGTAACAGCCCACATCGGCTGAGCCCATGTCATCGGTCAGTATAAAAATGATATTTGGTTTTTGCTGCGCCCCGGCGGCCAGCAGAGTGAAGCAAAGCCAGGCGGTGATAATTGCTTTCCGCATATTCATGGGTCATTTGTTTATTGTTTGATGGTCACTTTGCGGGCGCCGCCTCGCTTTTCCAGGTGGTCTTGATGTCCAGTACCGGTCCGGTGGCCGTGTCTTTTTGTTGCGCCCTGAAGCCGGAAAGTTTTTTCTTCAGCTCGTTCATAACATCGCTGTATTCTTTTTTACCGGCCAGGTTGTTCAGTTCATAAGGATCTTCCTCGATATCGTACAGCTCATCTTTAGGGCGGTGAAGATAACGTTCTATCAGCGCAGCGGCCGCGTTGTTCCGCACGGCAAGCTGCTCCCAGCTGATCCAGTAGGAAGCGCCGCCGTCGTGGTCTCTTGCGGCATCTATATGTGTATGGTATTCATACTGGGGCGAGAGGTTCTCTATGTATTTGTACCGCTGCGTCCGTACGCCCCGCATGGGCGTGATATTCATCAGCCCGTCCTGCGAGTGGGTGAGGAACACTTCCTGGCGGTGGGTTTGTTTTTTTCCCAGCAATACGTTCATGTAATCAATTCCATCCAGCGCCGCGGGAGCTTTGCCGCCGGCGATGGCAAGCAATGTAGGCAGCAGGTCTGCATGGGATACCAGCGCACTGGTGGCGCCGCCTGCTATCCTGCCCGGCCATTTTACCAGCAGCGGCACACGCACGCCGGCGTCGTACAGGTTCCATTTTGCAAAGGGGAACTGCGGGCCCTGGTCCGACGTAAATATGAATACCGTTTCCCCTGACAGGCCGTGCTTTTCCAGGCTTTCGAGCACGCGGCCCAGGTTGTTGTCCATTTTGGTGATGTCTGTATAATAACGGCTGCGCATTTTCCGGTAAGCATCCGTTGCAATAGCGTTGGGCGGTACGTCCATTTCATCCGGCGGGTAAGCCGGCTGCTCCGGCCAGATCACGTGAGGGCTGTGATCCGCCACCACCAGGCAGAAAGGTTTGCCTTCCTCCTGCTGAGCCAGCCATGTATCCACCGCAGCGGTGTTCAGATCGGTAAACAATCCCGGTTTGTTTTCATAGCCGGGCTCGCGCACTTCAGACAACGGTATCCATTCAAAAGGGAAAGCGCTCAAAGGGCCGATATGCCGTTTGCCCGCCAGCGCCACCCTGTAGCCGGCCTGCCGCAGCAGCGCGGGCAACGTGGGCACACCCGGGCGCACATCGCTCACGGGATAACCCTTTACGTTATTCGCATGAGAACCGTTGCGCGAAGGCATCAGCCCGGTCATCATGACGGACCGTGAAGGCGTGCAGGTGGGAGTATTCGCAAATGCATTCGTAAATTTTAATGCGCCGGATGCCAGGCTGTCCAGGTGAGGGGTCCTCACGATCTTGTTCCCATAAGGGCCGCTGTCGTTATACCCAAGATCGTCTGCCACGTAAATAACGATGTTCGGCCGCCTGCTTTTCCCCTGCGGCGCTTTTTGCGCCGCGCTGTCATTTATTGACAACAGGATGCATGCTGATAACAAAACATAAATGACAGGTATCTTCTTTCCCATAACGTGCCTTTATTGTAGAGGCAGTATAAAGATAAAATTTCATGTCATTTTTTTTCCGCAAAAAAGCAGCTGGACTGATCAGGGCGTGAGGCGTTTGACGGGGTAGCACGGCGTGAAAACAACATATAATAGTGACCACTGGGCCGGGCATATTACAAACAGCTCTCCCTCAGCACCCGCATGTATTCCTCTCCTTTTTTTCTCGCGAAATCGATATTCCGCGCGGGGATGCCTCCGGCGTCAGGGAAACCGGAAACTGCTTTGCGGACGCTGTCTTCCCGCAGCAAATGCAGCATGGGGTAGATGGACCTGTTGGTATAATTGGCGGCATCATCGGGCGGAGTGCCAGCGAACTGGTACAGCGGGTGAAAACCGGCCACCTGGTAAACGCCTTCATAACCTTTACGGCGGATCGTTTCCTCAGCAACCTTTACGATATCCAGGTAATCGGCAAACCGTGCAAAGGCATCCGGGAAAATAAGCAGGGTGGTGCCAATGCTGCTGTCTTTATCCAGCCGGATGCATTCATGGAGGAAGGCCTTCCTCGCGGTAACGGCGCTGCCTTTATATGCGACCTCGTAATGCACCCTGTTCTGCTTTACTTCCCTGGCCGCAAACGGGCAGAAATTGCACCCGATCACCGTCACCTTTATCCAGTTCCTCGTTTGAGCTATGATTTCCGTGGTCTGATCCATGTGTTGATTTTATCGGCGGCGGGAAATTCCGCACCGGTCCGCTCTTCCGGGCCTTCACGAAGGTAGGCTTTCCATCCGGCTGCCGTGTTTTTTATTCCGTGGCCACTGGATCAGTTGAGCCGCCCGGCACATATATTTGAAAAATATGAGGCAAAATTCATTATTTTATCGGATAGCCCGGGTGCATATAAGCAGCGCCATGGCGAACCTGATGAATAATATCCGTACAACCTTGAACAGATCCTTCGTTACCCTGCTGCTCCTCATGATCTGCGCCGCGGCGTATTCCCAAACGGTGGAAGACACTATACCCGGCACTTTCTTTTGCCCGAACGATACGTTCATCCTGAAACATAAAGGCGTAGACAAACTTTTCCCCTTCAAAGTAAGCAGGACCGATGAAGGCAGCCCCGGCGGGAATGCCAGCCTGAACGACTATGCCACCATCTACTACGGGCAGGACAGCCTTCGCCTCAACTATCATAACCGGCTGCCTTACGCGCATATCATTTACGTCAACTTCAGCTCACCGAAAGGGAAAACAACGCTCCGTCTTCACTTCGATGAGCCAGCGGCATATTTCCCCGAAGCATACCGCCAAAAAAATAACGGCAACATACAATTTGATATCCCGGAACCTTATGAGCTGGCCAATATCATCTGGACGCTCTCCCCTTCCGGGCAAAGGGCTGCGGACCTGGGCAAAGAAGGCGGATATTATAAAAAGGTGGCCGCCTGGTTCAAGCCTTATGCCGGCCATCCCATATTCAAAGCGCTGGACTTCCCGGACAGCCTGTATTTCGACAGGTATTACAATTTCCGGGAAAACAGCTTTGCATTTAATTTCGCGGAAGGCAACTCCACCGCATTGTTATACAACGGCCCCTATTATTATGTTTTCGGCAGGGAATTCGCGGACAGCAGCCTGTTTGGAAAATTGAAACCACTGGTGGAAGACTTTGCCGCCAGGTCGAAATTCCGGGAATTTTACAGGAACAATCTCCCTTACTATCACCAAACGGTCCGGCGCGAGGAAGCCCTGCTGCCAGTAAAAAAGATGTGGGTATGGATGGAAGAACAGTTCCCCAACCGTAAATTCTCTTCCTACAGGATCGTGTTCTCCCCGCTGATCGGCGGCTCGCATTCCACCCAGCAATACAGCACCTACAGCGAAAACGGCGTGTTCAGGGAAACGGTGATGTTCATTTGCGGGCCGGACCGGTACGACAAAATCGACAGCCTGACCGAAACAGAAAAAGAAGGCCTTTTATCCGGGATCGTGTTCACCGAAATCGACCACAACTATGTAAACCCGGCCACTTCCCGCTACCAGAAAAAGGTAGACAGCATTTTCTCCAACCGTCCGTTGTGGGTAAAGGCAAACCTCGCCAACAACCATTACCGGAACCCGGTGAACGTATTCAACGAATACATGACCCATGCGCTGTTCTGCCTGTATATACTGGACAGCTATGATAAGGCCACGGCGGATTTCGTGATAGGCAACCGCGAGCAGCTGATGGTGAACAGAAGGGATTTTATCCGGTTCAAAGAATTTAACCGGGAGCTTATCAGGCTGCGGCAATCGCAAAAGGATGTGAAGGTAATCGATCTTTATCCCGCGATCCTGGGCTGGTGCGCGCAGCAACGATAGAAGACCGCCTGACTTGATCCGTCCCTTTATTTGAATTTCCATTCCCCGGATTAGCCGTACAGGCTGACCTGCGCCCCATACAATGTAAGCAACTCCCCAAGCTCCCGGCCTTTGTTCCATTTTGATGACGCCCGTCATCATTTTACCGCGCTGCCGTCATTCCCGGCCAGGGCAAACTGTCCTAATTTGACGTTCAATACACGAAAACTAATTTTCCATGTCCGAAAATAACGCCACCCGCCCGGCAGGCTTATCGCAACAGGAAGCGGACCGCCTTAAAAAACAATGGGGCGGAAACAACATCCGCTTTAAGCAGCGCACTTTCCTCAAAGTATTGTCAGGCATCGTTTCGGAGCCCATGTTCATTTTGCTGGTGATCGCCACCTCGGTGTATTTTATAACAGGCGAGCATGAAGAAGGGCTGATGACGGCCGCAGCCATCGTTATCGTAACAGCAGTGTCCATCTACCAGGATGTGCGCAGCTCGCATGCGCTGGAGGCTTTGAAAGCATATACGCAGGAAAAAATAACGGTCATCCGCGACGGGGTGGAACGGCTGATACTTACGGAAGACCTTGTTCCGGGAGACATCATTGTGCTGGTGGAAGGCAACCTCGTTCCCGCCGATGCCAAACTCCTGGATCAGCACGATTTTACAGTGAATGAATCGGTGATAACCGGTGAATCGCTGCCGGTTGAAAAAAACGCGGCGGAAGGCAGCAACCTGCTTTACCAGGGCACAACGGTCAATTCCGGGAACTGCCGCGCCATTGTTACGGAAACCGGCAACAGAACACAGTTGGGGAAACTGGGAAAAACAGCGGGCACGCTTTCCGCCCCAAAAACTTTACTGCAAAAGCAGGTAGGCCGTTATGTAAAGCAGCTGGCGATCTTCGGGCTCAGCGCCTTCGTCCTGATCTGGATCATCAACTATTCCCGGAGCGGCGATGTATTGCAAAGCCTGCTGTTCGGCCTCGTGCTGGCCATGGCAGCCATCCCGGAAGAAATCCCGGTTGCCTTTTCCACCTTTATAGCGTTGGGCGCTTACCAGCTCAGCAAAATGGGCATTATCACCCGGAACCCGCAGGTGATCGAAAACCTCGGAACGGTGAATGTGATCTGCCTGGACAAAACCGGCACGATCACGGAAAACCGGATGACGGTCAAAGACGTGTTTGTGTTTGAAAACGGGAAACTGACGCCTGCGCAGGATGGGGAAAGCCTGCGGCATGTATTGCGTTATGCCACGCTGGCAAGCGAGCAGGCCCCGTTCGATGCGATGGAAAAAGCCATTATCGAGGCATACAGGCTAACGGGCACGGGAGAACGGCGGCAGGCTATGATCCGCGAATATCCCCTCGAAGGCAAGCCGCCGATGATGACACATGTGTACGGGTCGGAAAACGGTGCGATCGTAGCCGGCAAGGGCGCAGTGGAAAGAATATTGAAAGTATGCGGAACGAAAGCGCCGGCTTTGGCGGAGATACAGGCGGTTGTGCAGGCCGAGGCCTCGAAAGGCTACAGGGTCATCGGCGTGGCACGGGCCAGCTGGGGATCCGGGCCATGGCCGGCTTCACAGGATGAATTCAGCTGGGAATTCGCAGGGCTCGTGTGCCTGTACGACCCTCCCCGCAAAAACGTGCCGGAGGTGATCAGCCGGTTCTACCAGGCAGGCGTTGCAGTAAAACTGATCACGGGGGATTTCCTGGAAACGGCCGTTAATATTTCCGGGCAGGCGGGCATCAAAAGCGGTAACGAATGGCTTACCGGCGACCAGGTCATGAGTATGACCGATGCCCAGCTGGCGGCTGCCGCGGAGCGTGTCAGCATTTTTGCGAGGATGTTCCCGGAAGCCAAGCAGCGGGTCGTCAAAACGCTGCAGGCGAACGGGCATATTGTGGCCATGATCGGCGACGGGGTGAACGATGTGCCGGCCCTGAAGATGTCGGACATCGGCATCGCTATGGGAAAAAAAGGTACTGAAATGGCCAGGGAAGCTTCTGACCTGGTTATTACCGACGATAAGCTGGAAAAGATCGCCGAGGCTGTGCGGCAGGGGCGCAAAATATTCCTCAACCTCAAAAAATCCATCCGGTATATCATCACGATCCACATTCCCATCATACTCACGGCTACGCTGCCCCTGCTCTTCAACTGGCCGGTGCTCAATATTTTTACGCCGATCCACATCATATTCCTTGAGCTGATCATGGGGCCTACCTGCTCATTGTTCTTCGAGCGCGAACCGGTGGAAGCTGATATCATGCAAAAGCCCCCGCGCAACCGGAAGGAAGGCATCCTGAACCGGCATGAAATGGGTATCGGCGTCGTGCAGGGATTGGTGGTGACCGTGGCCGTGCTGGGCTTATATTTTTTCAGGATGAGGCAAGATGCCCCTGTGGAGCTGATCAGGACCGAAGTATTGACCACCCTGTTATTTGCCAATATTTTCCTGACGCTGGCGGACCGGTCTTTTTCCGCGCATTTTTTCCAGACAGTACATTACCACAACAAGCTGGCGCCCTGGGTGCTGATAACCTCCGTAATGTTTATCGTTGTGATCCTGCTGGTGCCGGCGGCCCGGGAAACGTTCGGCCTTGTAGAGCCGGGCATGCCGGGCGTGCTCACCTGCCTGGCCCTGGCATTCGGAAGCGTTGCCTGGTATGAGCTTTACAAGTATTTCAGGCAGCGGCAGCACCATGGGCCATCACCGCTGATCGTCCGTTACCAGGGGTAGCGGGAACTCCGCAGTGAATACAGTTCCCTCGCCCAGCTTGCTTTTACAGGTCACGGCGCCGTTCATCATCTCGGTATATTTGCTCACGATATGCAGTCCCAGCCCTGTTCCCTGTATGTTGCTGACGTTCCCTCCGCGGTAAAAACGTTCGAACAGATGCTGCTGGTCTTCTTCTGAAATGCCCACTCCTTCGTCCGCCACCACCAGGGTCAGCTTTTTGTCCGTCACCGTAGTGTTTATCCGCACGGTTGAGCCGGGGCTGGAAAACTTGATCGCATTTCCGAGCAGGTTGATCACGATATGCCGCAGCAACGAAGGGTCCAGCTCTATTTCGGACACGCCGCTGTGCTCGTAGCTCACATGCTGCCTGTCTTTCAGTATCCCCTGCACCTCCTGAATCACCAGCCTTATATGATCGCCGATATCGAACAGCGCCGGGCGTATCTGCACTTTTCCTTCCTCGATCTTCCCGACAGACAGGAAATCATTGAGGATATCGGTAAGCAGGTTCACTGAAGTGACTATACGCTGAAGGTGTTTGTTGCGTTTGATCTGTTCTTCTTCGCTGTTGTATTGTTTTACCAGGAAGGCGGAAGACAGGATGGTGCTGAGCGGCGTACGGAATTCATGGGAAGCCATGGATACGAACCTGGATTTCAGTTCGCTCAGTTCTTTTTCTTTACCCAGCGCGGTTGTGATCTCTTCTTTCGATTTTTCCAGCTCTTCCAGCGCGCGCCTGAGCTGCAGTGTGCGTTCTTCCACCATCAGCTCCAGCTCGGTATTCATTTTTTCGATCTTCTCTTCCGCCTTCTTGCGCTCGGTGATATTGTTCACATAAGCGATCACGAAGGCGCCTTCTTCGTTCGTATAATGGCTGAGGCTGATCTCCACCGGGAACTCCGTGCCGTCCTTACGCACGGCGAACAGGTCAAGCCCGGTGCCCATCGGCCTGCTTTGCGGGTGTGCGTTGAATCTTTCCCGGTGCCGGATGTGCTTGCCGTGCACCCTTTGCGGGATGAGGATCTCCACCTGCCGGTTGAGCAGTTCTTCCCGCCCGTACCCGAACTGGTGAAGGGCAAAATCGTTGATCATCACGATCTCCCCTTTCTGGTTGGCCACCAGGATGCCGATGCTGGCATAATCGAAAAGAGCGCCAAAGCGCTCCAGCTCCCTGGTGAGCTGCTTTTTATACATGCTGTCTTCAGGCTCCGCTGTAACACGGTACAGGCAAAATTTGCGGCTGCCGTATTTAAAATCGGTCTTTTCGAAGTACATGTCTTTCTGGGTACCCTGCACCTTGTACCAGCCTTTGTTCGCATCCTGCGGC
>CBFHAF010000128.1:0-9074 GCA_965653435.1 uncultured Chitinophaga sp. | reverse complement strand
AAGAACCGGTGAGCGCGGCTTCCAGGCCGGCCTGGCTGCTCAGGCCCTCGCTGCCTATTACCAGCCCCCGGGGATTTTCTTCGAGCGCCTTGCTGCAGCCTGCCAATATGATGATGAGTGCAAAGGAATATATCTTTTTCATGAATTGCTGTTTTTGATCAAACCATTAAAAATTCAGTGTAAACCCGCCGGTGATCGTTTTTGCGTTCGGGTACGAGCCATAGTCTATCCCCTGCCTAAAGTCGCCGGATGAAGAGCTGGCTTCCGGATCGATGCCGGAGTAGTCGGTAAAGGTGAGCATATTGGTGGCGCTCACAAATACCTTCAGCCCCACGTGTTTAAATACCGGTTTGGGCAAGGTGTAGGAAAGACTGATGTTTTTCAGGCGCAGGAAATCTGCTTTTTCGAGGAAGCGGGTGGACTGCGTGAAATTTTTATTGGTCGAGCTGAATGCCGGTATGTTGGAGGTTTCGCTCTTGCCGGGAATGTACCGGTCCAGGATATCGCGGAGCGTGGCCTGCCTGGCGTCGCCGCCGAGATACATGGCCGCGGCATTGTTGTAGTTGAGCTTGTCGAACCCGAACATGCCCTGGAAGAAAACGTTCAGGGAAAAGGATTTGTATTTGACGGTGTTGTTCCAGCCCAGCGTTGTTCTGGGAATGCCGGTGCCGATCACGGCGTAGTCGCCCGCATCGATCACCCCGTCTTCCTTGAGGTCTTTGTACCTCGCATCGCCGGGTTTGGCGCCGAATTTGGCAGCCTCGGCCTCTTCACCCGGCTTCCAGGTGCCCTGGTATTGCAGGCCCCAGATAGCGCCCAGCGGCTGGCCGGCCATTACCACGAACTCGGATTGCGGCGACATGCCGCCACCGATGCGGCGGTTGTTGGGGTCGAAGATGATGGATTTTGAGCCGGTGGATTTCACGTTATTTTTTACAAAGGAAACATTCACGCCCGTGTTCCAGGTAAGGGAGCCACGGTCTATAACATCGCCTTCCACGGCAAATTCCCAGCCTTTGTTCTGCACCGAGCCGATGTTGCGGGTGATAACGTTGCCGCCCAGGTAAATGGGCAGGTTTTCGTTCAGCAGCAGGTCGCGGGTATTTTTCACGAAATAGTCGGCGCTGATGTTGATACGCCCGTTCAGCAGCGATGCGTCGATCCCCACGTTCTGATGTTCGGTGGATTCCCACTTCAGGTCAGGATTGCCGATCACGCCCAGGATGATGCCATTCTGAAAAGTGGAGTTGGTGAAGGATGCATTCCGGTTGGAATATGCGGAGAAGGTGCTGTACGGGCCAACGCCGTCGTTGCCGGTAAAGCCCCAGCTGCCGCGCAGCTTCAGGTTGCTGAACAGCTGCTGGCCCTGCATGAACGGCTCCTGGCTGATGATCCAGCCTGCGGAGAAAGACGGGAAATAAGCGAATTTATTGCCGCCCAGGAATTTGGAGGAACCGTCGCGGCGAACCGCCGCCGATAACAGGTAACGGTCTTTATAACCATAGTTCACACGGCCCACTAAAGAGAAAATGGCGGACTTTGAATGGCCGGAGCCCGGGCTGCCGGCAGTACCCAGTGTGAGGTTATTCCAGTGGAAAGATTCGTATGTCAGGTTGGAGGCGCCGGCAGACATGTAGCTGTACACGATCTGCTGGTATTCCACTACCCCTGTCGCATCGATGCTGTGGCCGTTGAATGTTCTGCGGTAGTTGAGGATATTGGTGTTCTGCAGCTTCGTTTCCTTGTTGGTGCGGAGGCTGGCAGTGGCAGTGCCGGAGTTTATCACTTTGCCGGCGAAAGATTTATCCTGGTATTCAAGATAGTTTGCGCCGTACTGGATGCTGAGCGACAAGCCGGGTATCGCAACGTCGTCGAACTTGAATCCGCCGATCGCATTGGCCAGCATGCGTTCCCGGACAGACAGCTGCTCGGTGGTGAGCGCTACCGGGTTGAAGAATACTGATCCTACGGGATCGGTGGCGGTATAGGTACCGTCTGGTTTGCGAACGGGCACGGTGGGCGACCAGGTGGCAGCCTGTGCAAGCGGGCTATGGGGGCCGTCTGCCGGGATGTCTACGTTCTGCGCCATGCTGTAGGAGCCGGTGATATTGAGGAAAGTGGAAATTTTATCCGTCAGCCTTGAATTGATATTGGAACGGAGGGTGTAACGTTTGTAGTTTGAATTATTGATCACGCCGTCCTGGTCCAGGTAGTTACCGGAGATGAAGTACCCGCTTTTGTCGTTGCCGCCGGAGAGGCTCAGCATGTACTCCTGGCCGAGCGCCGTGCGGAAGATCTCATCCTGCCAGTCTGTGCCCCCGTTTTGACGGTAGCCGTCTATCTGTTCATCGGTAAACGGTTTGGCGGTTCCCAGCGCGGTGGCGCGTTCGTTCACCGTGGTGGCAAACTCGGCTGCGTTGAGCAGGTCCATTTTTTTGATCACCTGAGAGCTGGAGAGGCGGGTGGTGAAATTCACTTTCATGCCGCCTTTGCTGCCTTTCCGGGTGCTAACGAGAATAACGCCGTTGGAGCCCCTGCTGCCGTAGATGGCGGTAGCAGCCGCGTCTTTCAGCACCTGGATAGACTCGATATCATCGGGGTTGATGGAAAAGAATTCAGCTCCCACGAAACCATCCACTACGTAGATAGGCCCGTTATCGCCGTTGATGGAGTTGGCGCCCCTGATGCGGATGCGCACCGCGCCGCCGGGCGAACCGGCTGAATTCGTTACCTGCACGCCGGTTACGCGGCCCTGCAGCACCTGGTCAAGACGGTTCACAGGCTGGGCTTCAAAGTCTTTGGCCGAAAGCGAAGAGATGGAGCTGGTGAGCGATCCTCTTTTTTGTTCGCCATAACCTACTACCACCAGCTCTGCTATTTTGGAGGCGGATACATTGAGAGTGATATTCAGTTCCGCGTTGCCGCCTACCGGCACCTCCCTGCGGTCATAACCAATGGAAGATACGATAAGCACGGCATCCGGCCCCGGCACTTCAATGCTGTATTCCCCGTTCGCGTTACTGGTCACACCGCGGGAAGTACCTTTCACCTGCACGGTAACGCCCGGCAAAGGCTGGCCTTTATCGTCCGTTATCTTTCCCTTTACCGCCACATCTGCAACGGCAACGGGAGCCGCGGCGGGCTTACGTTTCACCACGATGGTCTTGTTCTCGATGGTATAGTGCAGCGGCTGGTTCTCAAAACACTGGTCGAGCGCTTCCCGCAAAGGCACGTTTTTCAGCTCAAGGCTGAAAGCGCGGGCGTGGAACAGTTGCTCATCCGTGTACAGGAAAGTATAACCCGTCTGTTTCCTGATCTCCTTAAAGACCTTTTCCAGTGAAGTGCTGCGGGCAGAGATGGACACGGTCTGTGCAAACCCTGCTGCATGTACCTCCAGTAAGGCGGTGGTCATCAATAGCACTATCAATTTCATGATCAGTAACGTTTTTGCTGATAATCGCGGAATCCTTAGTCGCCGCCGGGCATGCCGGGGCCTGCTTTGGGAAAAAAGCATACATTTGTACGGTTATGGGTAATTAAATAATAATTGCGAAACGATTGTTGGTTTATGCACCCAAACCCCGCCGGGAGCGGTACGAACGCTTCCGGCATTTATTTGGGCCATCGTGGTATCATAGTTCAGGGACTCATAACGTTGTAATTTGGTTGATCGCTGCGTTTTTTACGGTGATACAATAATTTGCCTGTCTCCTATCTCGAAATGAACTTCTCCTGTCAGTTCCAGCATTTTTAATACCTGCGATATGGGCACATTCCGTGGCACAATGCCTCTGAAGTGTGCGGGCACATCGCCTTTGTATACTACTTCCACATCATACCAGCGCGCAATCTGGCGCATGGCGGAACGGATATCGTTGCCTTCGAACTGGATAAAACCGTTCTTCCAGGCCACCGTTTCTTCCGTGTTCACCCCGGGCAGCAGCTCAAGAGCGCCGCTCTGGCGGTGAAGGCTGGCGCCCTGGCCGGGTTTCAGCTTCCTGGCGAAGCCGGCCTTTTTTACTTCCACCGCACCTTCCAGCAGCACGGTCTTCACGGCCGGCTCATCGTTGTACGCCATAATATTAAAATGCGTGCCGAGCACTTTTACTTCCATTTCGTCCACTTTCACTACGAAGGACCGGCCTGCCTGCTTCGCCACTTCAAAGTATGCTTCGCCTTGCAGCTCCACTACCCTGCCGTTGCCGTTGAAAACAACGGGGTAACGCAGGCTGCTGGAGGCATTCAGCCATACGCGGCTGCCATCGGGCAGGGTGATCGTGTATTGCCCGCCGCGCGGGGTGGCGATCTTGTTAAAGACCGGCTGGCCGCTGTTCTGCGGGGCATCATATTGTAATTCCCCGTTGCCGGTTTTGATCACTTTTGCGTTGCCCTGCTGCGCCAGTATGCCGTTGCCCGCGCTGTCCAGCGCTATTTCAGTGCCGTCGCCCAATGTGAGCACGGCCCGGTTGCCGCCGGGGGCGATATCTTTCTGAGGGGGTACCGCGGCCACGGGCTCCTGCACGGGAGCGGGCCTGCGCAGCAGCCAGAAGGTTGCGGAAGACGCAATGATCAGCACAACAGCCGCTGCCCAGGTGCGGATGCGCCAGGGTATTACTTTTGCCGGCTGTGGGCGGTCTGCCTCCAGGATATTGTCGGCCAGCCTGTTCCAGTGTGTTTTATCGTATGCCTGCCCCTGTGCCGCATCGTTGCGCAGCAGCGCTTCTATCTCCAGCGAGCGCTCCCCGGAAGGATCGTGCTGCACGAGATCGGCAAGTTCCTGTAATTCTTCCGCTGTGGCCGTGGCATCCGCAGCTTTTTTAAGAAGTACGGCTATACGTTCTTGGGTAGTCAATTTTGGTATCGTTTTTCAGTTTACGTGGCGCTTTCATAAAAACAGACGCGTTACCGGATATTTAGGACCTATTGAAAGCAAAAAAAATTTCAGAAACGTAAAAATGAGCCATGATGGCGGAAAGCGGGATATTAAAGGATCAACGCAACCGGCAGCAGCCATAATAAAGCCAGCGGCAGCCAGTACCCGCCCGCCTCAATATGGCGCCGGATCGCCTGCAGGGAGCGCACGAGGGAGTTTTTTACGGTATTGGGAGACAAATCGAGTTGCGCGGCTATTTCAGGGATACGAAGGCCATTTTCCCTGCTCAGCTTGTAGATCTTTTTTGCCTGCGCGGGCAGCTGCTGCACCGCCTCTCCCACCAGCCGCAGCATGGCGGCATATGCCACCGCTTCCTCCGTGGTGCTGCGCATTTCATCTTCGCCGTATGCCATGGCATCCAGGGCTTTGTGATGCACGTTCCGGCGGCGCAGCCAGGTGAACGACTGGTAAAAGAGGATACGCAGCAGCCAGGAGCGAGGGTTTTCGATAGCGGGCAGCTTGTCGCGGCTGAGCCATACCCTCAAGAACGTTTCCTGAATGATATCTTCCGTTACAGACGCGGTTTTGGTGAGATGCATCACCAGCGGCTGCAGTTGAGGGACGTAGGCATGGAACAGCTCGCGGAAAGCGGCTTCGTCGCCTTCTGCAATCAACTGAAATAACCTTTTGTCTGTGTGTGAACGGTCGTACATGCCTGAAACGTGGGATGCGGTATGCTGGTTGAATTATCGCCAATGTAATAAAATTATTGAAAAGGCATCGGCTTCTTTCAGCGGCTGCCTGTAATCAGTGCAGCGCACACGCGGAAATACACGCGCTTCATTTTTATCACAACAGGAGACAAAATAGATTTTAGCTATCAAAACATAAAATCAATAGATTTTAATTATGGATTCAATACGGTAATTTTACTCATCTGCACAACCACAAGGTGCGGGCAACTGTTTATTCAATAATTAAACTTATAAAATGGGAAAAGAATCGAACGACATCAGCAAATGCCCTTTTCATAACGGCAGCATGAAGCAGAATGTAGGCGGCGGCGGAACCAGGAACCGCGACTGGTGGCCTAACCAGCTGAAGCTTGGCATCCTGCGCCAGCACTCGTCCAAATCCGACCCGATGGGTGAAGGTTTTAACTATGCCGAGGCCTTTAAGACCCTCGACCTGGAGGCGGTGAAAAAAGACCTTCATGCACTTATGACGGACTCGCAGGACTGGTGGCCGGCAGACTTCGGGCATTACGGCCCCCTGTTCATCCGCATGGCATGGCACAGCGCGGGCACCTACCGCGTGTGGGACGGCCGTGGTGGCGCAGGCGCGGGACAGCAACGTTTTGCCCCGCTGAACAGCTGGCCGGATAACGTAAGTCTCGATAAAGCCCGCAGGCTGCTTTGGCCCATCAAACAAAAATATGGCAACAAGCTCTCCTGGGCTGACCTGCTGATCCTCACCGGCAACATCGCCCTGGAATCGATGGGTTTTAAAACATTCGGCTTTGCCGGCGGCCGCCCCGACGTATGGGAACCTGATGAAGACGTGTACTGGGGCTCTGAAACCACCTGGCTCGGCGGCGACGTCCGTTATGCCCACGGCTCCGAAGGCGTTCCGAAAGAACATGGCGTGGTATCTTCCGATGATGATGCAGATGGCCAGGTACACAGCCGCAACCTGGAAAAACCGCTTGCAGCCGTGCAAATGGGCCTCATCTACGTGAATCCCGAAGGGCCTGACGGCAATCCCGACCCGATTGCCGCCGCTAAGGACATCCGCGATACATTCGGCCGCATGGCCATGAACGATGAAGAAACAGTTGCCCTGATAGCGGGCGGTCACAGCTTCGGCAAAACCCACGGCGCGGCCCCGGCCAGCCACGTAGGCAACGAGCCTGAAGCCGCCGGCCTTGAACTGCAGGGCCTGGGCTGGAAAAACTCCTTTGGTTCCGGCAAAGGCGCCGATACCATCACCAGCGGCCTTGAAGTAATATGGACGAAAACGCCCACCAAATGGAGCAATAACTTCTTCGAGAACCTGTTCGGCTTCGAATGGCAGCTTACCAAAAGCCCGGCCGGCGCGCACCAGTGGGTGGCCAAAGATGCGGAGAACATTATTCCTGACGCGTATGACGGTTCCAAAAAGCATTTACCCACCATGCTTACGACCGATCTTTCCTTAAGGTTCGACCCCGTTTACGAAAAAATATCCAGGCGTTTCCTGGAAAATCCCGATGAATTTGCAGACGCCTTCGCCCGTGCATGGTTCAAATTAACGCACCGTGATATGGGCCCCCGCGCCCGTTACCTGGGCCCCGATGTGCCGGCAGAAGAGCTGATCTGGCAGGATCCTATCCCTGCGGTGGACCATGTGCTGGTGGGCGGCAGCGATATCGCGTCCCTGAAAGCAAAAGTACTGGCCTCCGGGCTCACCATATCCGAGCTGGTTTCCACAGCCTGGGCTTCCGCCTCCACTTTCCGCGGTTCCGACAAACGCGGCGGCGCCAATGGCGCACGCATCCGCCTGGCCCCTCAAAAATTCTGGCCGGTGAACAATCCGCCGCAGCTGCAAAAAGTATTGGATAAGCTGGAGAGCATCCGGAAAGAATTTAACGCCGCCCAAAAAGACGGCAAGAAGATCTCACTCGCAGACCTGATCGTATTGGCCGGCAGCGCTGCCGTTGAAGCAGCCGCGAAAGATGCGGGACATGCTATCACCGTTCCGTTTGCGCCCGGCCGCATGGACGCTTTGCAGGAACAAACCGACGTGGAATCCGTTGGTTACCTGGAGCCCGTTGCAGACGGCTTCCGCAATTACCGCAAATCAAGATCCCATGTTGCCACCGAGGCCCTGCTGATAGATAAAGCACAGCTGCTCACGCTTACAGCGCCTGAGCTGACAGTGCTGATAGGCGGCCTCCGCGTGCTGAACGCCAATTACGATGGTTCACAGCATGGCGTTTTCACCTCACGCCCCGGCCTGCTTACCAACGACTTCTTTGTAAACCTGCTGGATATGAACACCGCGTGGAAAGCAGCGTCGGAAGACAAGGAACTGTATGAAGGCAGCGACCGCGCTACCGGAAAAACAAAATGGACAGCCACGCGTGCAGACCTGGTGATCGGCTCCAATTCAGAGCTGAGAGCCATCGCAGAAGTGTACGGCAGCTCGGATGGCAATGAGAAATTTGTAAAGGATTTTGTAGCAGCATGGACCAAAGTGATGAACCTGGACAGGTTCGACCTGGCATGATTGTAAGATCAGTGAAATAAAAAAGCAAGCCTCCGTAAACGGAGGCTTGCTTTTTTGTGAAAGACAAGGCAGTGTCAACTGTTGTTACCGTAGCGTTTTCATCAGCGCCGATATCCTTTCCTGCCCATACCCTGCGTCCAGCCCTTTGCGGAAAAGCTGTTGCGCGAAGCCCGCAAAACCCGCATCCAGTTTATTTTCAGTGGAGAGGCGCACCATGAGGTCGAAGGTGCCGGCGCAGATGTTGAGCGAGCTTTGAGGGTTGTCGTATCTTTTCTCCTGGATATCATCTGCGGTGTCTTTGATCATTTCTCCCAACACCGGCGCGATATTGAAGATCATATTGCCCAGGTCCGCCACCTGCATACCTTCGGACTCAAAGATGCGGGCGCCGTTCAGGAAACCGATCATCATGCCGAACATGCTGGAAAGCGCAGCAATATCCCATGCCGAGGCCGCGCCGGGAGCTTCGCCGAGGTAGATGAGCGTACCGCCCAGGATACGCAGCGCATCTTCTGTAGTCCCCCATGCCTCCTGGCTGCCTGAGAGGAAAATGGGCGTTTGTTCGGTGCCCATTTGGGATGGGGTGGCCAGGATGGCGCCGTCCAGGTACCTTGCGCCGCGGGCGCTGAAGGACGTGGCCATCAGGCGGGCATCCTGCGGGGTGCCGGTACTGAGCTGCACCACCGTTTTGCCTTCGAGCGAAACACCCTGCAATACCTGCTCCGTAATCGCATAGTCCAGCAAACATACCAGGATAATGTCGTTCTCCGCCACCGCCTTGCTGATATCGGCCGTGTAGGCTGCGCCTACTTCGGTAAGCGGTTTTGCCTTTTCTGCCGAACGGTTCCATACCGTCACTTCCTTCCCCTTTTCCAGCAATAACCTGGCCAATACTGTACCCATGGCCCCTAATCCTATCATCAGAATCTTCTTC
>CBFHAF010000127.1:0-9124 GCA_965653435.1 uncultured Chitinophaga sp. | reverse complement strand
CAGCGTGATCTGCCCGTGCACATTAAACACAATGGAGTGAGGCCCTGCCCCCGCCGCATTCGCATCCAGGATCGCCTGCCGGAAAGAGCCCGGGCCGGCATCGTTGGTGTTGGTAACGGGAAAGGTATCAGCCATCGCGGTGGCGGTCATCGTAATGCCAAGCAGTAAAAGCATAAAGCGTTTGCAGCTTTTGCTGAAGGGTCTCGCATTCGGATTGGTTGCATTCAAGCGGAACATGGTACAGTGCTTTGAGTAAAGAAGGGGCACCCGGCCTGCTAGATATGGCAGCATGCCAGGTAAGGCTCTCCGGGAGAACCTCAGTTATGCATATTATAGATATGGTCTGTTACACGAAATGGTTACTGATACGCCATACAATCCTGTACAATG
Organism: uncultured Chitinophaga sp.; assembly: GCA_965653435.1. Taxonomy (GTDB): domain Bacteria; phylum Bacteroidota; class Bacteroidia; order Chitinophagales; family Chitinophagaceae; genus Chitinophaga. The sequence goes on along the minus strand of CBFHAF010000127.1, from coordinate 8,734 downwards.
CCTGTACACGATGTTTCAGAAGGAATGTGATAAAGGGTAATGGTAACTGTGCTCGGGTACTCGGGATACACATAGCGGGTTTCGGGTAAAAATTTCCCATAGGAAAAGGCTTAATGTTAGTACGGTTAGGATACGATAAAAGTCCTGGTAAAATCACCGGGGTCCTATTCACACTCCCGGGAAAATACGATTGATGCGAAAGTAGATCAATGTATTGTTTCTACTTATAGTATAAAGTCCTATCAACTTGTAGTATTCCTACTACAACTCATTGACATTAAACATTATCATCATACAATCGGCGATTTATTGAAACAGTCCATTATTTTATATATTTGACAGCTACCTAACTGTGGGCAGTTACCATATTAACCAAAATCGATGTTGTAATGCTGGATGCAACAGATGAAGTGCTGTGCGGGATGATCAGGAACAGCGAGCAGGCTGCTTTTACTGTTCTGTACGACAGATACCGGAACCGGATCTACGGATACGCCCTTAAGCTTTGCGGTTCGCCGGAAGTGGCGCTGGACGCGGTGCAGGAAGTATTCATGAAGGTCTGGCTCAAACATGAGCAGCTGGATCCCTCCAGGCCGCTGAAGTCTTACCTTTTCCGCTCCGCGCGCAATTATGTGTTCGACTATCTCAAAAAAGCGGTCCACAGCGAAAAGTTCCGGCAGGTTTTCCTGACGTCCTTCGAAGAAGGTTTTGGCGCGTCAGACCACCTGCTGTACACCAAGCAGCTCGAAGCCATTAAAATGAATGCCATTTCCCGCCTTCCCTCCCAAAGGCAGCTGATCTATAAAATGAGCAAGGTGGAAGGCCTCAGCAACCAGGAAATTGCCGAGCACCTGGGCATTTCCACCAATACCGTCAGGGACCAGCTGGTGAAAGCCTCCCACTTCGTAAGGGCTTATCTTCACCGGCATGCGGACATTGCCATCCTGCTTACCGCCTTCCGCATCCTTCTCCCTTCCTGAAAAAAAAAAATTTACGGCAGGATCGTCTTACCTGCCGCTTCGATCGTATTACTACATATCAACCGCATCAGATGGAGGAAAACCAGGAACAGATAAAGTCATTGTTCATCAGGCTCGCAGAAGGCGAAGCTACTCCCGGAGAGCGTGCCCGGCTGCTGGAATACCTCCGGCACAACCCGCAGCCGGAAGCGATCCCTTCGGTGGAAGAGCTGCCTGAAGGAGATGGCTGGCCGCAGATGCCCGGCTGGGCGGCTGAAGCCGTGATCACCTCCATCCTGCACCAGGCGCCGGTTGAAAGAACGCTGCCTTTATGGAAACGCGGCTGGGTGAAAATAGCCGCAGCGGCCCTGCCAGTGATCGGCGTCACGGCGCTGGCCCTGTTTTATCCCAGGGAACCGGCTTTAAAACGGTATGCGAACGATACCAAAAATGTTCAGACCATCCGCCTTGCCGACGGCAGCGAAGTGAACCTCAACCAGCGGGCCCGCCTGTCCGTCAGCACCAAAGGCGGCCGCGAGGTATGGCTGGAAGGGGAAGCGTTCTTTTCCATCCGGCAGGACGCGTCGCAGCCTTTCACCGTGCACGCCGCGGATGCGCTGGATGTAACGGTGCTGGGCACCGCTTTTAATGTCAATACCCAACAGGGAAAAACACAGGTGGTACTCAATTCGGGCCGCGTAAAAGTGGAAAAGGACGGCGCGCATATGGTGCTGAGCCCCGGCGAAATGGCGGACTACGACGCCGTTTCCGGCAAGCTGCTGCGCCAGCGGGCGGATACGCTGCTGCATACCTCCTGGAAGTACGACCTGATCCCGTTCAAAGCGCGGCCTTTGAAGGAAGTAATGGAACAATTAAAAGAACAATACGGTTATGAGGCAGTATTTGATCATGCCGATGCGGAGAACCTGGTATTCACCGGTTACCTCGCATCCAACAACCTGCCCCAGGCACTCACTACGCTAGAACAGACTTTCACGCTTAAAATCACGTTACGCAACAACCAGCTGCACGTTAACAAATAACGCCTTCAGCCAACAACCAAAACTACACTATGAGAAAAGTCAGATCAATCAGTTCAAAACTGGTTACGGGCATCGCATTGCTATTTTCTTTGCAGCTGTGCATGGCACAGCCGGGCAGGGCAGGCAATCCTCCACAGGCAGTATCGCTTATTTCCGTGATCAACGACCTCGAAAGCCGGTTCGACGTCCGGTTCAATTACAACACCGAGCTCCTCAAAAACAAACAGGTCACCATCCCCGGCCTCAGCGTCTTTAAAGCCGGCAGGATCGACGAAACGCTCAACCGGTACATTGCCCCGCTGGGCCTCGTTTGCCGGAAGATCGGCGGAAGGCTCTACGTGATGAAATCGGACAAGGCGGAAGAAAAAACACCGCCGGCCAACCCTGCAGACCAGCAGCGGCAGGAAGTGCAAGGCACGGTAAAAGACTCCCTCGGCAACGCGCTGCCGGGGGTGAGCGTGCAGGTGAAAGGCAGCAGCAGGGGCGCCACTACCGATAAAGACGGCAGGTTCACCCTTGCGCAGGTAAACGACGGGGATGTGCTTGTTTTCACTCTCCTCGGCTATACCCCCGCAGAGCACCGGGTAAGCGGCCTGCAAAACATTATTATCGTGCTGACGGAATCCAGCATCGCGCTGGACCAGTTCGTGGTAACGGCCCTCGGCATCAAAAGGCAGGAAAAGGCCCTGGGCTACGCCGTGCAGAAAGTAAAAGGCGATGCCGTGCAAACCGTAAAAGGTGTAGACGTTGCCACTTCCCTCACCGGCCAGGTAGCCGGCCTTGTCGTGAAAAACTCCACCGAATTCTTCGCGCGGCCGGGCATCGAGCTGCGGGGTGAAGGCGCATTGCTCGTTATAGACGGCGTGCCCTACGGCAATACCAACCTGCGTGATATCCCGACAGACGATATCGAAAGCATCGATGTGCTGAAAGGCCCCACCGCTTCCGCTTTATACGGTTCAAGGGCAGCCGGCGGCGTGCTGCTTATTACCACTAAAAAAGGCGCGGGCGAAGGGTTTGCCGTGAATATCAACAGCAACACGATGGTGCAGAGCGGCTTCCTCGCCATGCCCAAAACACAGAGCTCCTACGGGCGCGGGCAAAACGGCCAGATAGACAATGATTACGTGTGGGGGCCCAAGCTGGACATCGGCCAGACCGCCCGCGACTGGAACCCCGAGACCAAACAATTTGAAGACAACCGCCCGCTCAATTCCATCGGCAAAAACAACCTCCGGAACTTCATGGAGCTGGGCATCGTGACCAATAACAACATCAGCGTTTCCCAGAGCGGCAAATACGGCAGCTTCCGCGCTTCGCTCAACCACATCTACAACAAAGGCCAGTTCCCCAATGCGAAATTGAATATGTACAATTTCACGCTGGGCGGCGAGCTGAAGGCAACCGATAAATTCACCCTCGAAAGCCATATCGGCGTAAGCAAAAGAATGGCGCCGCAGATATGGGGCACCGGTTACGGCAACCAGGGCTACATTTACCAGCTCACCATGTGGACCGGCCCCGAGTACGACATCCGCCAGTACCGCGACTACTGGAAAGTACCCAACCAGACGCAGAACTGGATGTATACCAACTGGTACGACAACCCTTACCTCATCGCCTACGAAAAGCTCAACGGCATCCAGCAGAATACGATCAACGCAAGCCTGACGGCCAATTATAAATTCACACCTGACCTGAACCTGCTCGTGCGCATTGGCTACGATGTATACGACAACAAGGAAACATTCACCAACCCCGCAGCCAACATCTACTCCACCCGCGGCGGATGGAATGCAAGGGGGCTTTACCGGATAGACAAAACATACGGCTGGAGCACGAACGATGATGTGATGCTCAGCTATAATAAAAAAGCCGGCGATTTCACCTTCGACGCCATGGCCGGCGGCACCATCTATTACTGGGTGGATGAAAGCCTTTCCGCCAGCACCAAAAACGGCCTGACCTCCCCTACCTTCCTGTCGCTCGCAGGCTCCGTTGAGCCGCCTACCATCACACCCGGCTATTCCAGCAGGCAGGTGAACAGCCTTTACGGCAGGGCCGCCATCGGCTGGAAAAATGCAGTGTTCATAGACGCGACCGGGCGCAACGACTGGAACTCCGCGCAGCCCAAAGAGAACCGCGCCTATTTTTATCCCTCCATCGGGTCCAGCATCATACTTTCAGAGCTGTTCCGCGGGCCCGCTTTCCTGGACATGTGGAAGATCCGCGGTTCCTGGGCCACCTTCAAAACCCCGGCAGCCGTATATGCCATCAACCGCCTGTACAGCACTACTACCGCGGCATGGAACAACCTCAACTCCGCCAGCTATCCCGGCAACCTGCTGGGCTCGCCGGACCTTCTGCCCAGCTCAGCACGTACCTGGGAGATCGGTACCGCGGCATACCTGTTCAAAAAACGCCTGAACGTGGACGTGGCCTACTTCAACAAGTTCTATTATAACCAACAGACCTCCGCCTCCATTTCCAGCTCTTCCGGCTTCTCGAGCACCCTCATCAATACCGACGAAACCGTTGTGCGCAAAGGGCTTGAAATAACGCTTTCAGGCTCCGTGCTTAAAAAACGGAATTTCGAATGGGTATCCACGATCAACTTTTCCAACCAGCACCGTTATTACAAAGACCTTGATTCCGTGTACTCCGCGAAAAACCCCTGGGTCAACAAAGGCGGCCGCCTCGATGTATATACCGACTATTACTGGCTGAGAGACACCGAAGGCAACGTGATACATAACAACGGGTACCCCGTGGAAAGCGACTACGTGCAAAAATACGGCTACAACGACCCCGCCTTCAGCTTTGGCTTCATCAACAGCTTCCGCATCTCAAACTTCACCGTGGGATTGAATATAGACGGGCGCATCGGCGGCGTGATGTATAACTATATCAACGACAAGATGTACGACACCGGCACGCATCCCGATACGGACAACCCATGGCGCTACGATGAAGTGGTGAACGGGAAAACGAACTACGTAGGCCAGGGCGTAAAAGTGATCTCCGGAACCGTTACTTACGACAACTTCGGCAATATCACCAGCGACACGCGCAAATATGCGAAGAACGATGTGGCAGTGTCTTACCAGGATTATGCACAGAACTTCCGGGAAGGCGATTTCGGCGTACAGAAGAAAACTTTCGTGAAAGTAAGGGAGGTGTCCGTTGGATACCGGTTCCCGGCCAGCGTTCTCGGTAAATCGGGCATCAAAAGCGCCTCCGTGTCCCTCACCGCGCAAAACCTGTTACTGTTCACCAACTTCCGTTTCTCCGATCCGGATGTGGACACCGAGAACCTCAACTCGCCCTCTCAAAGGATGCTCGGCATCAATTTCAGGGTCGGCTTCTAACCTTTCATTCCATCAAAACAGCTACACATGAAACGCATAAAATCGGCATACATCCTTTCCATCCCGCTGGCGGTGATCCTGGGCGCGGGCTGCTCCAAGTTCGAAAAGATCAATACCAACCCGAACAGGAGCACGCAGGCCAGCTCAGGCATGCTGGCCACCGGCATGATCATCAGCATCACGAAAAATACCATCGCCAGCACCAAGGGCTTTATGCAGCCCTTCCTGCTGGGTAAATACCTCACCTGGGGCGAAGGCCAGGAAAACTTCCAGTACAACCGGTTCGGCAGGGCCAGCTTCGACCGCCTGACCGTTCTGCGCAACATTACGCCGATGGTAGCCGCGGCCACCAGCGAAGATCTGCGCCGGTCTTACAAAGCGCTGGGGCATTTCATCCGCGCATGGCAATTTTACCAGACCACCATGCAGGTTGGCGACATTCCATATTCCGAAGCCATCAAAGGCGAATCCGACGATATCGTACAACCCCGCTACGATGCCCAGAAAGCCGTGTTCATGGGCATTATCAACGAGCTGGACAGTGCGAACGCACTTTTTTCCACCGGCGCGAACTTCGAAGGCGACCCGATATACGGCGGCAAAACAGACAACTGGCAGCGGCTGGCAAACAGCTTCCAGCTGCATGTGCTGATGCAGCTCTATAAAAAAACAGGGGACGCGGATCTTAAAGTGATCACCCGCTTCAGCACGATCGTGGCCAGCCGGCCGCTGATGCGCTCGTACGCGGATAATTTCGCGCTGGCTTACAATGCCACCGCCAACCAGAACTATCCCTGGTCCGACGTACCTGCCGGTTCAGGCAATTCCTTCGTGAAATCCAACTACACCATGCTCTCGGCCACGCTGATAGATCCGCTGAAAGCCATGGGCGACAGGCGCCTGTTCTATTACGCCAAACCTTCCCCTGTAAAGATCGCCGGCGGCATGCAGCCTTCAGACTGGAATGCCTACGTGGGCGCGGAGCCCTCCAACTCATTTCCCGCACTGCAGACCATGCGCGTTTCCAAAGATTATGCTGACCTGAACAACCGGTATGTGCAGCTCGTGAACGCCGAACCCGTAAGCCTTTACAGCTACCAGGAACAGCAATTCATACTCGCGGAAGCCGCGCTGAGAGGCTGGATCTCCGGTACGCCCGCACAGGATTATTATGCGCAGGGCATCACCAGCGCCATGAAGTTCACCGCATTCTATACGCCAGATGTGGCGGACTACCATCATAACATGAAGATCGACGACGCATACATCCAGGGATATGTTGCCGCCAATGCCCTTGCCGGTACGGCAGACAACCAGCTGAAGCAGGTCATCACCCAAAAATATATCGCGGGCTTCCTCCACGGCAGCAATTACAGCGCCTGGTACGAGCAGCGCCGCACAGGTTACCCGGTATTCGTTCTCAACCCCGGCACCAACCTGAATACGCCCACCACCCAGTTTCCCGTGCGCTGGCTCTACCCATCCAACGAGCTGAGCTATAACAACAAGAACCTGGACGAGGCCATCCGGCGCCAGTATAGCAGCGGGGACAATGTGAACGCCGTGATGTGGATATTAAAAGACTGACGTAGTTCTCACACATAAAAAAGGTTGCTTCTGTACGAAGCAACCTTTTTTTTATTTTGATACGATCGATATTACACTTTTCTGAACACCACGATCCCGTTATGCCCGCCGAATCCAAAAGTGTTGCTCATCGCTACTTTCACTTCCTTCTCGAAAGCAGACTGCAATACGATCTGCACGCCGGCGGGAATGCTCGGGTCGAGGCTGCTGGTGTTGATGGTGGGAGGTATAAGGTTATCCGTAATGCTTTTAACGGCGGCGATCGCTTCTATTGCGCCCGCGGCGCCCAGCAGGTGGCCGGTCATGGATTTGGTGGCGCTGATGTGCAGGTGCGCCGGGCTTTCGCCGAACACGCGCGTGATGGCGGCGATTTCGCTCAGGTCGCCCACTGGCGTTGAGGTGGCATGCGCATTCAGGTAATCCACTTCTTCGGTATTGAGCCCCGCGTCTTCCAGCGCAAATTTCATGGCCTGGTAAGCGCCCAGCCCTTCGGGATGCGTGGCCGTCATATGATATGCGTCCGCCGTCATGGCTGCGCCCGCTACTTCCGCGTAGATCTTTGCACCCCTCGCCTTCGCATGCTCGTACTCTTCCAGGATGAGCGCTCCTGCGCCTTCTCCCATCACAAACCCGTCGCGCTCAGTGTCGAACGGCCGCGATGCCGTGGCAGGATCATCATTCCTGACAGACATGGCCTTCATGGCACAAAAACCGCCGATGGAAGCCGGCGTGACGGGCGCTTCGGAACCGCCGGTGATCATCACTTTGGCCTTACCCAGGCGGATGTAATTGAGCGCATCCATAATGGCCGTATTGGAAGTGGCGCAGGCGGAAACGGTAGTATAGTTAATGCCCATCAGGCCGTATTTGATGGAGATCATCCCCGAAGCCATGTTGGTGATCAGGCGCGGCACGAAGTAAGGGCTGAAGCGCGGGTTGAAACCGCCTTCCACATATTCCGTTACCTGCTCTTCGAACGTTTGCATACCGCCCTGGCCCGAGCCCCAGATCACGCCGGTATCGAAAGGGTTCATGGCGCTGAAGTTCAGCCCCGCATCGGCAATGGCCTCCGCAGCGGCAGACAGCGCATATTGGGTGAAGGGGTCCGTTTTGCGGAGCTCCGCCTTGTCCAGCGCCAGCGAAGGATCATATCCATGCAGCTCGCAGGCGAACCTGGTGCGGAAACGGCCTGCATCGAAGCGGGTGATAGTGGCCGCGCCGCTTTTGCCGGCCGAAAGGTTTTCCCAGAAAGCGGCGACATTATTTCCAAGCGGCGTAATTGCGCCCATACCGGTGATAACAACTCTTTTCATAGTTCAAATGATTTATGCGCCAAGATCTTCCAGCAGCTGCCGGCTGATCCTTGCAAATGCAGAAGGCCCCAGCACCCTCGATAACAGCAGTGAAGACTGGAGATTGGAGATCACAAGCAAAGCCCTGTCTCCCGCACTGCCTTTAAAATGAAAACGTTTATGCCTGCGGCCCCGTTCCAGGCAGCCGGTCATCCATTCCACGATAACACTGGCCATCTCATGCACTTTTTCCCGCATCCCGGGCGACAGCGTTTCGTAATCCGGCGCCAGCGAGCCCATCAGGCAAACATTACCGTTGTTGCAATGTTTGCGGAATACGTTGAAGAATTTCCGCAGCTGCTCGTCTTCCGGCAGCTTTTCCCACTTTTCCGCATTCAATGCCAGCAACCGTAATTCCTGGTCCACAACTTCAATACCAAGATCCATCTTGGAAGGGAAATGATAATGGACCGCCGCGTTTTTTA
>CBFHAF010000126.1:0-9184 GCA_965653435.1 uncultured Chitinophaga sp. | reverse complement strand
ACATCCTGCGGGACAACGGATGCAGGGAGCTCGTACTGCTGAAATGCACCAGTACCTATCCCGCCACGCCGGAGAACACGAATATTCTCACCATCCCGCATATGGAGCAGCTGTTCGGCTGCCAGGTCGGCTTGTCTGACCATACCATGGGCACGGGCGTAGCAGTAGCCGCCACCGCGCTGGGTGCCACCGTGATCGAAAAACATTTTACCCTTCGGCGGGCAGACGGCGGGGTGGACAGCGCTTTTTCCATGGAGCCCGAAGAATTCCGGAGGCTGGCGGACGATACGAACAGCGCCTTCCTTTCACTCGGCCACATCCAATACGGTGTACAGGAAGCCGAGAAAAAAAGCATGCTTTTCAAACGGTCCATTTACGTAGTGGAAGATATCCAGCCAGGTGATACCTTCACCGCGGAGAACATCCGCGTGATACGCCCCGGCGACGGCCTTCACCCGCGTTATTACGAAAAGCTGCTCGGCCAGACGGCGAGGGTGGCCTATAAAAAAGGCACGCCGCTTACGATCACGGGAATTTAAAACAGCAGACAAGGAAGCATGAAAGTTTTGTTTTTTAACGGCATCAACATCACACCGCATATCGAAACAGAAATGGAGATTGCGACAGACCTGGTGAAAGAAGGCCATGATGTATATTTTGTGCAATGCCGTGGGGAGCTGCATTTCTGCAATATCAACTTTACCCGCGCAGAGTGGATCTGCCGAGATTGCCGGAGCCGCCAGAAAAATTCATTCGATATTCTTGGCCTGCCGCCGGAGAAAATACTTTATTTCAGAAACGTTGCGCTGGATGAAAAGATCATCCCCGAAAAATTTGCTTCCATAGATGAGCTGAAAGCCTTTACTTACGAAGGTTCCGACATAGGCATGGGTGTAGCGTCGTCCCTCATTTCCGCCTACCGCGACCACCGGCTGGATACGGAGAAATTCAAAAAAGATATCCGCGAGGGCGTCTGGACGTCGTTATACGTGCATGAAAACGCAAAAAAGATGCTGGACGAGCTGAAGCCGGACATGGTGATCTTCTTCAACGGCAGGTACCTGGAGATCCGGCCCATGATGCGGCTTTGCGAGGAAAGAGGCATTCATTTCCAGACGCACGAGCGCGGCGGCACCATCGAAAAATATATACTCTGCGATAACAGTACCCCGCATTCACTGGAGAACCTTGCCCGCGAGATCGTTGAAGGCTGGGAAAAAGCGCCGGCGGACAGGGAAGAAACGGGAAGGAAATTTTTTGTGGACAGGCGGAACAGGATCATGCAGTCGTGGGTGGTGTTCACCGCGGACCAGGAGCGGGGAAGCCTGCCGCCGGGCTTCGACAGGAATGTGAAGAACATCGTGCTGTACAACTCCTCGCTGGACGAATACGAAGGCATAGCGGGCATTTCCGGCAAAATATATGCAGACGACAACCTGGGGATCGCCCGTTTGCTGGAGAGCCTGGAGCACCGGAAGGACATTCATTTTTACCTCCGCGTTCACCCTAACCTCCGGGATGTGGAAAATACTCAGGTAAAGGAACTCGAAGAAATAAACGACCGTTTCAGCAATCTTACGCTTATCAGGGCCGGGGAAATGATAGATACCTATGCGCTGATGGACGCTGCGGACATCGTGGTCACATTCGGCTCCACGATTGGCGCGGAAGCCGCTTTCTGGGGCAAGCCGGTGGTGCTGCTGGGTAATTCTTTCTATGACAGGCTGGAAGGCTTTTACGTTCCCGCAACGCACGAGGAAGCGATCGTCCTCCTGCAGCAGGACCTTCAGCCGATCCCGTCCAAAGATGTACTGAAATATGGCTACTGGGAGCTGGAAAGGGGGATATATTACAAATACTATAAAGGCACCGCGCTCTTCGAAGGAACATTCATGGGTAAAAGCATTGCGGTGACGCGGTTGCAGAAGCTGGTGAATTTCCTGCTGGTGAAAAAAACGCGCTGGATGAAAAAACTGAAGAAACTAACCCGATAACCGTATAAAACCGTTCAAGATGCTACCTAAGAAAACATTAATGGCTTTCGTGCTGATGTTGGCCGCCATCGGCAGCAATGCACAAACAAAACGGCCGAACATCATTTTTATCTTTTCCGATGACCACGCTTTCCAGGCGGTGAGCGCCTATGGCGGCAAGCTGGCGCAAACGCCTAATATCGACCGCATTGCGCGGGAAGGTGCTATTTTCCGGAATGCGCTTGTCACCAATTCTATCTGCGGCCCCAGCCGCGCTACCCTGCTCACCGGCAAGTACAGCCACAGGAATGGATATACCCTCAACGAAAAACGTTTCGATGTAACGCAGCTGCTGTTTTCCCGCGTATTGCAGCAGCATCAGTATCAAACCGCCTGGATCGGCAAATGGCACCTGGGCAGCCTGCCCGAAGGGTTTGATTACTGGCGCATCCTTCCCGGCCAGGGCCATTATTATAACCCCGATTTCATTGAAAAAGGGAAAGATACCGCGCGGGTACCCGGTTATGTGACCAATGTAGTTACAGACGTATCCATCGACTGGCTGCAACACCGCGATACCAGCAAACCTTTCATGCTGGTGGTAGGCCACAAAGCCACCCACCGCGAATGGTTGCCAGACCTGCAGGACCTCGGCGCATACGACAACGTGAACTTCCCTCTCCCCAAATCCTTCAAAGACGACTATAAGAACCGCGTAGCCGCACAAAACCAGGATATGAGCATCGAAAAAACGATGCGCCTCAAAGAAGACCTGAAAGTACATGCAGACTACAACCGTTTTATCTATAACCGCTTCACCCCTGAAGAAAAGGCAAAGTTTAAAACCTACTACGACAAAGTGACCAAAGAATTCGACGATAAAAAACTTACCGGCGAAGCGCTTACCGAATGGAAATACCAGCGTTACCTGAAAGATTATCTTTCCACCGCGCGATCGCTGGACAGGAACATCGGCCGCCTGCTGGACTACCTGGACAAATCCGGGCTGGCTGCAAACACCGTAGTGGTCTACGCTTCAGACCAGGGATTCTATCTCGGTGAGCATGGCTGGTTCGATAAGCGGTTCATTTATGAAGAATCCCTCCGTACCCCGTTTGTAGTGCGTTACCCGGGTGTGATAAAACCAGGTACGAAAGTGAACGAGCTGATGACGAACGTAGACTGGGCGCCAACCATCCTGGATATCGCGGGGGTACAGGTTCCTGACGAGATGCAGGGTGTATCCTTCATGCCGCTGGTAAAGCCCGGCGCCGATAAATCAGGCTGGCGCAAGGCGGCGTATTATCATTATTACGAATTTCCCGAACCGCACCGTGTAAGCCCGCACTTCGGGCTGCGCACGGAACGGTATACGCTGGTAAGGTTCTACGGCCCGGCAGACAGCTGGGAGCTGTACGACCTCGTAAAAGACCCGATGCAGCTGCGGAATATCTATGGTACGAAAGGAACAGAGAAGATCACCGCAAGCCTGAAAGAAGAGCTTCACAAACAGATCGAAGCATATAAGGATGATGAAGCGTTGAAGATATTGGATAAAGGATAAGACTAAAAGCCGCACACCGTGCGGTTTTTTTTAGCGCCATAGGGCAGGCTATTGCGGAAAACCGGTAAATTAGGCAAGATCAACAGCGATGGTTTATGGAATTCGACCAGATAAAAAAACTGCTCACCGGTGAGGATTACCAGGCGGCGCTTGCCGCTTATGCCGGTCGCACGGACACTGTCATTCATCCTGATATTGATGTTTCTGTTTTGTCCATCGCCTGGGAAGAGATCAGGAAATCGGGGCTGAAGGAGGCGGACTTTTACCACATACTTCGTGAGTTTCCCGGGGAGATCGTCGCCTATTGCGTTAAGGGAAGTGAAATGTTTTCCCGGGATGAAGATTTCAGGCAAGAATATGCGGAAGGAGAAGAACCGGATGAAGATGAGGAAGACGAGAATATTGAAACCTCCGGGCTATCGGTCCTGTCGGTTTTGTCTGCAATGATCGAATTCCATTATCTGCTGAAAAATGATGAAACTGGCCTGGCGGTATTTTTTAAGAAGTACCGTGTTCCCTACGCCGCAAAATACCTGGAACAATGCAAAGGCGCTTTCCTTTCTGCGACGCGGGCAAAATAAAGTGCCCCGCCGCTATCTGCCTGATTCTCACAGTAACAATATGATAACAAAATATGAACGGGGATAAAAGTAATTTAGAGTTATCCAAGATCTGAGTATAAAAGACCGGCTCCAAAACGACGCTTGTAGTACGACCACTTTTTTTCGACCATCACCCGGCAGGAACAACCTCATCTGCTACTGTTCTATCATTTCCCGTTTTTCCACGTATGGCTGTTATGCTCCTAACGGCATGACCGCTTATTTAACAAATTAAAACCTATGGTATGAAAAAATTGATGCATTGGGGACTTGCTATCGCGTTTTCCGCTGGAATGTTCAGTTGCGAAAAATCTGCCGAGAAAGGCCAGGAAGAGCTGTCTCCCCGTAATCTAAGCGTTGTTTTACCTCCTTCGGAAGCCATTACTACCATTTGCCCTACGCCGTATGTGATCATTCTTGAAAGCATTACCCAGGTCGGTTCCGATTATGAATGGGTGTGGAGTGTAAGTAATCCCAATCCGGGGAATGGTACCGGCGGTACCGTGCAGGATCTCAGCCACTGGGATATAGACCTGGGCCAATGCGCTACCATGGCCGATGTGGTGGGTGCGGCCTACAGCAGCGACGGCGTAACCTGGACCCCCTTTGTTCCCACCTACGAAGAAGATGCTTCCATGCTGAACAGCTGCAGCCTCCTTACCGGTCCCGTGTTGAAATTCAATTTCGGTACGGAAGGCACGGCCAAAAGTTATTACAAGCTGGTCATCAACAAAAGCCTGAACATTGACATGGGAGGCACTGCGTTTTACAAAAGCGGCACCACTACCGGTTGCGGAACCCAATGTTTCCCGGGCCTGGGCTGCCCGGATGAGGTGGTGGAAGGATGCAGCTTTTCACAAGGTTATTGGTTTGCAAAACCAGACCTGGTATGGCCCGGTAATGTGACTGTTGGCGGGCACAGCTACACCCAGGCAGAAGGTGTTGCTATCTGGAAAAGCTCCAATGCCGGTGGAATAGGTACTGCCAAAAAGGTCTTTCTCCAGGCGGCGGCCATTAAGCTGAGCGGCGCCAGCGTTTCCCCAACGGCCACTGTATGGGCGCATGTGCAGGTGATAGACAGCTGGCTGGCCACGTTGCCGAAACTTACCCCTGCAAATGTCAAATCGTTTAACGGCTCACCCGGCGCCGCCGCAGCTCTTGCAGCAGCGGATGCTATCGCCGCCTGGATCGAGGAGCATCATTGTGAATGAGTTTTTTTTATTAGTTAACCGTGATATGGTCTTAAAAAAGCAAAGAAGCGTTCGCAAGAGCGCTTTTTTGTTGCCGGTTATACCTTGCCATTCACGGTTTTTAATACGGAGATCAGCAGCAGAACGAATGCGGTGAAAAACAGACCTGCATTAACTGCGTGCGAGTATTCCCATTGAATGCGCAACTGCTCCCAGTTACCAGGGAGCCTGGTCCAGTTAAACGTTTGCCGGTTGGCGGGAAAAGTGAACAAAAAGAAAATGACCAGGCTTGCCAGCATACATACTGCTGTTGCGAGATTCAGCATAAAAACAGTCCGGACATGACGGGTCATAATGGTCAAAGCCAGGTTGGAGGCAGACGCCAAAAAAAGGACGATGCCCAGCAATGCCCAGCCCCGGTAAATTTGCTGCACCGTCAGGTATTCCCGGGCCGGAAGATGTATTTTAGTGGGAAGCTCCAACAGGTGTGCCATGCCGGGAGCAAGGGACAACGCTGTAAACAGCAGGCTGGTAAAATAAACTGCTTTTAGCCACATGGGATTTGCCTGTTTATCCTTTTTTATCTTCCGGGATTTTCAGCTGCCGGGCAATTGCCTGTTCAAGGCTGTCCGGTATGGTGGATGCTTCGTCGCCGATAGCCGCGAACCTCAGCAGTTCCTCGTCCCAGGCGAACGTATATGCCGGGCTGCCGTTATAGGTGATCCTGAAACGCTCTTCTTCATTATAGGCGAAAGGCTCAGCCGTAACGATGTATGGTACATTATCTACGAGTAAGTTCAAAGTTGTTGCTGCCATGGTTCAATATTTTTGAACTACCGGCACAAAAACCGGGCCTTTGGCATGAGCAGGAGCGGTTATGGAAATTTATTTTACCGGTTCTCTTAAAATAGTTTTCAATTTGTTTGGAGCTGTTTTCCTGAAATCCGATAAATAAATTTCGTGGTGAAGCCCGTTCCTGGCTAACTTATTGGCTTCCATAAAGATCCCGATTTGCTGAAGCGATTCGAATTCCGTCGAAAAGGGCCCGATATGCAGTATTTGCACCGATTTCCCTTCATTCATGGTAAAGAATTCAAGCTGGCCGGCAAGCTCAGATTTTTGTTTTGCAATAACAGCTTCTTTTGCTTTTTCAAGATCATGTTCAGAAACAAATTCCGGCAGCCTGATAAGCAGGCGGTATTCCCATTCGTTCCTGGGCACTTCGGCAGAGGTGGTGATTGTTTTGCCGGTGAACTTTTTTTCATCAAACCACCAGAGCCCTTCCAGTTTTGAAACAACGAAGTCCTTGCCTTTTGCTTTGTACATAAACTTCAAAGTATAGGCTGCTGAATAAAGCGCTTCGATCCTCTCAGCGAACGGCCGTTCTGAAGGATCGCCTTTGCCGCATATGGAAATGAATCGGGCATGTTCGATCTCTGCCAGTTCCGGTTTTGTTTTAGCTGTGAAATAAGACTTATAGGTTTTTGTCAGATCAAGTTTGTCCATTTTGAATGATTTTTCCCGTTATGCCCATAAAGCTAAAACCGGCAGGTGACAGCCCTATGTCAGGAACAGAAAAATATTCCTATACGAAAAAATCAATTAATACCGGCGCCAATGCTTCCGGGGCAACTACGTGCGGCTGGTCTTTCAGCGTTTTACGGGATAGGCCGGGAATGATCTTCCCCAGCGCATCGGCGGTTGCATGCGAGGGATCGATTCCTTTTTCGCCATTCATGACCAGGGTGGGCACCGAGATATTTTTTGCCAGCTCCGGGGGGATTGCGCCATCTCCCAGCACTGCATAGTCATATGAGAGGGTGGGGCCCAAGCGTTCCATTTCCTTCCAGTCAGGCGATTGCTTCATGTTTTCCAATTCCTCCGCCGGCGTTCCCGCGATCTCCAGAAAGGCAGCCACGGCGTCGCCTGATTTGCCAGCCGCTAAAAGGCCGTTGACCTTGTTTTTCCCTTCGGCGAACCCGGCGGCATCAGCATTATATGGTGGTTCATAAAGCGCCAGTTTGGTTATTTTTTCCGGGCCGAGCATAGCCGCAGCGAGGAGAGCCAGGGCGGCACCCGAAGAACAACCGTATAAATATGCCTGGCCACCGACTACCTCAACGAGTGCTTCAATGTCTTCGATTTCCTTTTCAGCAGTGTAGGGTTTTGTATCGGTACTGTCACCGCGGCCCCGCCGGTCGAACCAGATAACCGTAAATTCCGGGGCGAGCATGGCTGCCAGGTCTTTTTCGCCATAGAATTCCCGGTGGGCCAAGGCGCCGTTCACCAGGATGATCGCGGGGCCCTGGCCGGTTTTTTCGTATGCGATAGCAGTGCCGTCTTTGGAAGTAGCTGTAGGCATGATCGTTGTTTTTGGGTTTCAGTTTACCTGATGCGGTTCCGGAGCCGTCTGTTCTTTCGGTTCCTGCTTCAGCCTAAAGGTCATAGATCACCGGGACGGTATCAAAATCCGTACCGCCGGGAAACGGCTTTGCCCGAACCGGTGCCGTTCCTTTTTTCAACCGGTAGGATTGATCGTACAAACCGGTGATGCGTTTGCCTTGGAATTTTCACTCACCGGCTTGTATTGACTGCTCATATTCCATATTAGCAGAATCTTAATCTTGCATTGCGAAGTAGTATAGAATAAAAATTTAACTTAAAGCCCTGTTACGGGAATGGGATACTTATGCCAACTAGATAAAATTAATGATGAGATACTTTTTAGCAATACTTCTTGTTTTTGCGGCCTGGCGGCCATCCTTTTCGCAGGAAAAGGTTAATAAAACGATCTATTCCCAATATTTAAGGGACTCAATAAATTGTACGATCTGGCTCCCGGAAGGTTGGAGCGCTAACGGGGCTTATACTGCCATTTATACATTCAGTTATGGTTCAAGCGATGCTGAGTTCATTGCCGGGCAGATACATTATTTACGCGGGTTAAATATATCGGATCTGCCTCCTGTAATTGTTGTGAATATCCAGGCGGACATGAATGTGATGGGATATAATTATGAAACCGGCCTATTGACCCCAAAGGGAGCTAAAACAGCCGATTGCATTAAAAACGAAATAATACCGTTGGTGGAAGCCAAATATGGGGCTTCAAGGTTCAGAACCTATATCGGCCAATCTTATGGTGCGAGCTATGGGAATTATTTATTTCTTTATGAACCAGCCTTGTTTTCCGCGTACATATTAATGTCCCCTGAAAGAATAGCTCCTCTGCAACCACCTTTTGAAATTACCCCGGCGCTTTTAAAATTTTACAGCACAAGGAAAACGTACTATTTTCTGGCATCCGGTGCTTTAGATCTAACCAGAAGGCAGGATTATGCAATGGAAATTTCAGAAAAGCTGAAATCCCTGGATAGCTCAAAATTCTCCTGCCGGTATTTCAACTTATCTGTTGCAGGGCATAATAACTCATTGGCCGTTGGGCTGCCTGTTGCCCTGGACCATGTCTACCAGGATTATTCTGCTTTTCCCGGCCATGATAGTGCGCAAACCGTTTTATCATGGATAAAACAATATGAAAACAGGCTGATGTCCATATATGGGATAGGTATCGAGAAAAGTTCCGTTAACGTGCAAAATCATCTCCTCCCTTTTATCTGGGATAAGAAGGATACTACAGGAATGATGGATGCAATAAGTTATTTCATTACCGGTACGAGCGATGTGCAGCAGGTAAGGAATTTTGCTTATTCCTGTTCAGTAATCGGGCTCAGAAAGGAAGCCATGGCGTTATATGAAGCTGCCATTAAGAGAGGCCATGCCGCCGAAAAGGGGGATGATTTCCGCCCCGGTCCTATAATAACGGCTTATCGTGAACTTGCTTTTTTAACGGAA
>CBFHAF010000125.1:0-9193 GCA_965653435.1 uncultured Chitinophaga sp. | reverse complement strand
CTTCCTGCTGGCTGCGGCCACTGCTTACCGATCAATACTATGTGAGCTTTTACGTGTTGTTCCTCAACCATGCCAACCGCCTGCTGCATCATGCCTGCATCAGCACAGGCGGCATTACATCCACCACCGTCGATCCCCGGGTGGTTTTCAGAACAGCCCTGAACCACAAGGCTACCAAGCTTTTCCTGGTCCACAACCACCCTTCCGGCAATCCGCGGCCCAGCCGTGCAGACGTCAGCATCACCCGCAAGCTGAAGCATGGGGGTAATATGCTGGATATCCAGGTCGTGGATCATATCATCGTTACGGAAAACGGGTATTTCAGCCTTTTGGAAGACGGGCTGATGGATGATTAAGCGAGAGGGCTTAAGGGCAAAGGTGAATTCAGGCGGCAGCCATTTACAGTGAAGCTGGTATTCAGTTTTGGAGGACTGGAAGAACAGCAGCAAAGCGATAGTAAAATATTATCGAAGCAACGTCGCGACGCCTTTCTGGAACACCCGGTTACCCAGTTCTGTGTCCGTGTATTCAAGCATCCAGGCATAAGTGCCAACCATGGCGGGAGAGCCGTTGATCTTGCCATCCCATTTCTGCGTCCAGCTGCGCGATTCGAACACCAGCTGGCCGCTGCGGGCGAATACACGGAATACAAGATCCGCTGTTTTATATCCGTTCAACGGGTAGAGGAAATCATTCACGCCGTCGTTATTGGGCGTAAAAGCCGTGGGTACGGCTACCCGGCAGCTGGGAACGGTTTTTAAGGTATGAATGGCAGTGTCTTCACACATCAGGTTATCCGTTACGATCAGCTTCACCTGGTATACCTGTTCCCGGCTGTTCATTGGGAAACGGAAAGGCTGCGGCGTAACCAGCCGCGTACCCGGCCCGAAACCAAAGTCCCAGCGCTGGCCGGTAATGTTGCCTATGCTCTGGTTGGTAAAAGTGGCCATATCCAGGGGGCAGAGCACCGGCGTGCCTATTGTGAAAGCCGCGGTGAGGGTATTGTCCAGAAGGATATTCTCGGTATGCTCTGCTTCGCAAACGCCATTGCTCACTTTCAGGCTCACCGTTTTCTGGCCGAACAGGCTATACACTTTAATGGGTGACTGGGTATTGCGTGTATCGCCGTCCTCAAAAGTCCAGTTCCAGGAATTGACGCCGTGGGCGCCGTTGTGGCGGAGAAAAATGGTATCGTAGGTACAATCCAGGCGAACACGGTTATCGAAGCGGGCATTAACCGTATCCCTGGTCATAAAAGGCACCATCTGGCCAAGCGGGGTTTCCACGCTGCATTCGCTGACGAGCGTATTGCCGTCCGTACCGCGCACCAGGTCTATCCTGAAATTGCCTTCCAGGTAAACCGGTCCGTCGAGCAGCAGTTCGATCGTATCAGTGAGCTGGCCCGCGCAGCTGGTGGTCGCGGTCACCACGTTTACAACCGGGCCGGTGCCGCTGATCCTGAAATCGCTGCCGTTGGCTGCGACTGAACGGCAGAGCACAGGACTGCTCAGTAATACCCTGATCCTGTCCGGCTTGCAACCGACCGGCGCAATCCTGTCAAAAGGCACAGCCTGCGGCACCGGCACGCTGATAGCGATGCTGCGGCCCACGGCTATTGGATTGTCGCAGGCATCAAGCAGCGTATTACCGTCTGAGCCTGTCTTTATCCGAAGCGTGTAATTCCCCGCCGGCAGCGGGCGGTCCAGCGTCAGCACGGCCGAATCCATATCGAACCCGCTGCCACAGTTCACGCCGGTGGCGCTGATGATATTGGCCGTGCTGCCGGCCAGCACGAAATCGCTTCCGTTGGCCGCGAGCGTATTACAGCGGAATAACTTGTTGAATTTGACAGTGATCCTGTTATTGAGGCAACGGTACTCGGCAAGGGAGAACTCCCCTGTTTTAGGATCGGTGATCATAGCGGTACCTCCGCCGAAAGCAAGCTCATACCCGCTCTGTGTATTGGTGAAATGGCTTACCAGCAGCAGATAATCGTGCCCCGCCTGGAGCGCCGGCATGCTGCTCCATTTGGGATAAGCCCTGCCTTCACAGTTCATCAGGCGGGTGCCGGTGTTATTGGCGCCGGTAAGGCCTTCTATCTCGCTCCAGTTTCCCGCCACCTGGATGGAAGCATTGGTGTACACCTCGTCCAGGTTCCTGCCGGTTACGTCGAACAGCTGCCAGTCGTAATCATCGCCGAGATCGTTGGGAGTGATCGTAAAACCCAGCGTACCAGCCTGGTAGCAGGTGAACTTATACCAGAAAGGATTCCTGTCCGTGAACTCCGTAGGCGGATTGGCGTCCCGGCAGGAAGGCATATTGATCCTCCTGCCCGCACAAAGCGGTACAGAAGCCTGCTTCAGCTCCTTGGTGCCGCAGATAGGGAACGCGCTTTGCGGCGTCTGGCCAATGACGGTGCAGTTCTGTGCCATCGCACAATGGACCATCAGCATCAGGGGCAATATGACCGGGAAGAAAAAACGCATGGAATTAGTTGAGCCAATATAGAATTAATATATAAAGTAATAACATACGCTTTTGTTACATTTGCAGGAATTTTTATAAAAACTCAATTCATGCTCAAAATAGGTTTGTTCGGTGTAGGGCATTTAGGCAAGATCCATTTATCCCAGCTGACCACCATGAAAGACGTGGAAGTAATAGGATTTTTTGATCCCAGCGACGATAATGCCCGCGGCGTTCACGAGCAATACGAGATCAAACGTTTTGATTCCGCGGAAGAACTGATCATGGCTTCGGATGCCATAGACATCGTTGCGCCTACCACCCAGCACTTTAAGCTTTGTGAAATGGCAATCCGCAACGGCAAACATGTGTTCGTGGAAAAACCCATGACCAATACCATGGATGAGGCCAAGCTGCTGGTAAAACTGGTGGAGGAAGCCAATATCAAATTCCAGGTAGGGCATGTTGAAAGGTTCAACCCCGCATTCCTCGCACTGAAAGGCGTAGACCTCAACCCGATGTTCATCGAAGTGCACCGCCTTGCTGAATTCAACCCGCGCGGTACGGATGTGAGCGTGATCCTGGACCTGATGATCCATGATATCGACATCGTGCTGAGCATCGTGAAATCCAGCATCAGCCGGATTTCTGCGAGCGGCGTAGCCGTTATGAGCGACACACCCGATATTGCCAACGTTCGCATTGAATTCCACAATGGTTGCGTGGCGAACCTCACATCCAGCCGCATCTCCCTCAAAAAAATGCGCAAAATGCGCCTCTTCCAGAAAGACGCATACATCGGTATCGACTTCCTGGATAAAAAGACCGAGATCATCAAGCTCAAAACCCCTGCGGACGAAGGGCTCTTTACGCTGGACATTGCCACCAACAACGGCAAAAAGACCATTGCTATCGCGAACCCGGAGATCAAACAATCCAATGCCATCCGTATGGAACTTGAACTGTTCCGCGACGCCATCCTGGAAAATAAACCTGTGGCCGTGAACGTGATAGATGGTTTCCAGGCGCTGGAGGCCGCGCACCAGATCCTGCAGAAGATAGGGAAAGGGCAGACGGAACAATAAGCCCGATGCCGGCTGAACGCTTGCATACAGCGGGTTTCCGGCTCATCTATAAACTTTTCCGGGATCCACCTGTTTCATATTCAACCTCAATAGATAAAAACTATTGTGTTTGATCGTGCTTGCATTCTGCAAACACAACAATATGTGATCTTTGGTACCAGATTAAATTGGCGGGAACGTAATGCCCCGCCCCCTGGCTCCCCAATATCAGCAACCGAACCGGCTTTGAGAACCAACTGCGCAGCTGGCTGAAAGAGAAAGGCATTTATGCCATTAGCTTAGGTTCGAAGCGACGCCGCATACCTGGCCTGCACCATCCCACGGGTTACGAGATCAGGCTCACGACAGCAGAAAAAGATGTAAAAAAATCGGGAACCGGGCGCTTTTACAGGCCGTGACCAGCCAGGAAAGCATTGGCAATCGCGAGGTCTACCGGCCGGGTGATCTTGATGTTCTGCTCCTCTCCTTCCACCAGGTGTATCTCTTCACCCGCCCTCTCCACTACACTGGCCTCATCAGTAAATAAAGGATCGTAAGGCTGCGTAAATGCAGGCTGCAATACTTCGGATAAAAATGTCTGCGGAGTTTGTATGATCCTGAAGCGGCTGCGGTCTACCGCCATATTCCCTTCATCATCCACTTCGCGGAGACTGTCCTTCATTTCAACAGCAGGAATGGCATTGCCTTTCGCCAATGCGCCTTCATAACACCGGCGGATCAACGAAGGGCTCAGCAGCGGGCGCACCCCGTCGTGCACAAAGATGACAGCGCTTTGCCGGATAACGTCCAGGCCGTTCTTCACGGAATGGAAACGGGTTTCACCGCCCTGCACCAGCGTGATGGAAGGCGGCCTGTCGAAAGCGGTGAGCAGTGTGGCAATATATGCCTGGTGCGCTTCAGGCACTACCAGCACAATATGCATATCGCCGTACGCCTGCAAAAACGCACTGATGGTATGATACAGCAGGGGCTTGCCGCCGATTTCCATGAACTGTTTGGGTGTGGCGCTGCCCATGCGGGTACCGGAACCTCCGGCAACGATAACGGCTATTTTGATCCTTTCTGCCATGAATACGAAGTAAGGCAATTTTTATAAAAAAAGGCAAACAGCATGATGCTGTTTGCCTTTACTGTAATGTTGTGTTTCATCAGATGATGAGCATTGCGTCGCCATAGCTGAAGAAGCGGTATTTTTCCTTGATGGCCTGCTGGTAAGCTTCCATGATCAGGTCGTAACCGGCAAAGGCGCATACCATGATCAGGAGACTGGTTTTAGGCAGGTGGAAGTTGGTCACCAGCGCGTTCGGGATAGAAAAGTCGTACGGCGGATGAATGAAGGTGTTGGTCCAGCCTTCGGCTGCCTTCAGGTGGTTCTGGGCGGTAACGGAAGATTCCACGGCGCGTACGGTAGTGGTGCCGATGGCGCAGATCTTGCGGTTCTCTTCTTTCGCCTTGTTTACGATCTTCACAGCATATTCATCGATGTGGAAATATTCCGCATCCATTTTATGCTTGCTCAGGTCTTCCACCTCGATGGGGCGGAAAGTACCAAGACCGGTATGCAGGGTCACTTCGGCGAACTTCACGCCTTTGATCTCCAGGCGCTTGATCAGCTCGCGGCTGAAGTGCAGGCCGGCAGTAGGCGCAGCTACCGCACCTTCATACTTGGCGTAAACGGTCTGGTAACGTTCTTTATCGTCTTCTTCCGGTTTGCGCTTGATGTACTTGGGCAGGGGTGTTTCACCCAGGCTGTCCAGCACGGCTTTGAACTCCTCGTCGTTGCCTTCGAACAGGAAACGGATGGTACGGCCGCGGGACGTAGTGTTGTCGATCACTTCTGCTACCAGGCTCTCATCATCTCCAAAATACAGCTTGTTGCCTACCCTGATCTTCCTTGCGGGATCAACGATCACGTCCCAGAGACGGTTCTGCTTGTTGAGCTCGCGGAGCAAAAACACCTCGATCTTGGCGCCGGTCTTCTCTTTACGGCCGTAAAGGCGCGCGGGGAACACCTTGGTGTTGTTCACCACCATTACGTCTTTGTCGTTGAAATAACCGAGGATGTCTTTGAAAACCTTGTGCTCAATCTTGCCTGTTGCGCGGTTTACCACCATCAGGCGGCTCTCGTCTCTTGTCTTGGAGGGATGTTGTGCGATCAGGTTTAACGGCAGATCGAACTTGAATTGTGATAATTTCATATTACGGTATGAATGAATTTAAAGTGTGCAAAGGTACGGAATATAACACACTTTACGAAAAAAGGTTCACCGTCCAGGGATGGCGGCTATCAGCTCGCGGGTATAAGCGCTCTTGGGATGATGGTAAACCTCCCGTGCATTGCCGATCTCCGCGATTTTACCCTTGTTCATTACCATCATCCGGTCGCTCATAAAATGGACGACGGAGAGGTTATGTGAAATAAAAATATACGTGAAATTGAATTCCTGCTGCAGCCGGGCCAGCAGATTGAGCACCTGCGCCTGCACGCTCACGTCCAGCGCGGAAACGGACTCGTCGCAGATGATGAACTCCGGGTTCACGGCCAGGGCCCGTGCGATCACCACCCTCTGCCGCTGCCCGCCGGAGAATTCATGGGGGTATCGGTGGTAGTGCTCCGGCAGGAGGTTCACCTTTTCCAGCAGTTCCAGCACTTTCTCCCTCCGGGTGCGGTCGTTTTCATATAAACCATGCACCATCATGGGCTCCAGGATGGCCTGCCCCACGGTAAGACGGGGATTAAGGGAAGAGTACGGGTCCTGGAAGATGAGCTGTATGTGCTTGCGCATGCCGCGCATCTCTTTGGCGCTCAGGCTGCGGAGGTCTTTCCCCCGGTACTGGATGCTGCCATGCGTAGGCTCTATCAGCCGGAGAAGCGTACGGCTGAGGGTAGTTTTCCCGCAACCCGATTCCCCTACCAGCCCCAGCGTTTCCCCTTCCCGCACTTCGAAGCTCACATCATCCACCGCTTTTGTATAGCTGCGCACCTTGCCCAGGAGGTTCCTTTTCCCCGGGAACCAGGTACTGAGGCCTTCCACTTTCAGCAGCAGGGAACGGGTATCCAGCAATGCTTCCCTTGCTTTCTGCTCGGCTTCGGGCAGCACCAGCGAACGAACAAATGCGTCCACGTTGGCCGCCTGGCCGCCTTCGGTAAAGTCCCGCACTATGGGCAGGCGCCGCAGGCGAAGGTCCAGCGGAGGGCGGCAGGCCAGCAGCCCTTTGGTGTAGGGATGCTGCGGCCGGTTGAAAATATCTTCTACGGCGCCTTCCTCCACGATCTCGCCTTTATACATCACCACTACCCGGCTGGCGATCTCAGCGATCACGCCCAGGTCGTGGGTAATAAAAATGACGCTCATGCCCATTTCCTGCTGCAATTCGCGGAGCAGTTCCAGGATGTTTTTCTGTACGGTGACGTCCAGCGCGGTGGTAGGCTCGTCCGCAATCAACAGCCGCGGGCCGCATGAAACGGCCATGGCGATCATCACCCGTTGCTTCTGCCCGCCGGAAAGTTCATGTGGGTATTTATCGAAGGCCTCCCGGGGATTGGGTATCCTTACTCTTTCAAACAAGGCGATGGCCTGGTTGCGTGCGGCGGATTCGGAGACTTTTTTATGCAGCCTGATCGCTTCCGCCACCTGCCGCCCGCAGGTGTGCAGCGGGTTCAGCGAGGTCATGGGCTCCTGGAAGATCATGGCTATTTCCTGCCCGCGGTAGCCGCGGAGCGCGGCGGGCGGCAATTGCAGGATATCCGTTGCCGCTTTGTTTTCCGGCTGGTACAGAATCTGCCCCGCGCTGATATTGCCCGGCGCGGCGATCAGCCGCATAAGGCTCAGCGCCGTTACGGACTTACCCGAGCCCGATTCGCCGACAATGCCGAGTATCTCCCCGGGCTGAATGTCCAGCGAAATGCCTTTCACCGCCGTTACCAGGCTTTCTTCTGTACGGAAGGTGACTTCTAAATTGCGGATCGATACGAGCGGAGCGGAACTCAAAAGCGCAGGTGTTTAACGGTTTGGTGACTGTTGATCAGGTTCTTAAGGGAATCCACCCCTATTTTCAGGTGACGCTCTACATACTCATTGGTCACTTTTTTATCGCTTTCCTCGGTTTTGACGCCTTCGGGCACCATCGGCTGGTCTGATACCAGGAGCAGCGCCCCGGTCGGGATCTTGTTGTAGAAACCCACCGAGAAGATCGTCGCCGTTTCCATATCTATCGCCATGGCGCGGATGCGTTCCAGGTATTTTTTGAATTCGGCGTCGTGTTCCCATACCCGCCGGTTAGTGCTGTAGCAGGTGCCGGTCCAGTAGTCGCAGCCATATTCGCGGATGGTGGTGGAAATAGCCTTCTGAAGGGCAAAGGCAGGAAGAGCGGGCACTTCGGCGGGGAAATAGTCGTTGGAAGTACCTTCCCCGCGGATGGCCGCAATGGGCAATATCAGGTCGCCGATGGAATTTTTCTTTTTCAGTCCCCCGCATTTGCCGAGGAACAGCACCGCACTGGGGGAAATGGCGCTGAGCAGGTCCATTACGGTAGCGGCGCCGGGACTGCCCATCCCGAAATTTATAATGGTGATATCGCCGGAAGTGCAGCATTGCATAGGCCTGTCCACACCAACGATCTTGGCATTGTTCCATTTGGCGAACATCGTCACATAATTGGAAAAATTAGTGAGCAGGATATGCGAGCCGAAGTTCTCCAGCTTCTCTCCTGTATAGCGGGGAAGCCAATTAGCTACTATCTCTTCTTTCGTCTTCATAGCTTTTTGACAAGTGAATGTAATGTTTTTTCCCGAAAGCGCCGCGAGTTGCATAGTTTTGCGGCATGATCGCGATACAGTTCCCCCCGCACGACTTCAAGATCACCGCCAGCAACGGGCAGGAGATGATCTTTGACCCTTTCCGCAAAAAGTACGTGACGCTGACGCCGGAAGAGTGGGTACGCCAGAATTTCCTCAATTATCTCGTCAAAAGCCGCCAGTACCCCGGGGCGCTGCTGAGCATAGAAAAGGAAATGAACCTGGGCGAGCTGAAAAAACGCTGCGACATCGTGGTGTATACCCGCGAGGCGGCTCCCTGGATGATCGTGGAGTGCAAGGAAATGGGCGTACCTCTCGGGCAGCCTGTGCTGGAGCAGATCGTACGCTACCATATGGCGCTGCCGGTGCCCTACCTGGTGATCACGAACGGCACCAATACCTGGTGCTGCAAGCTGAACACCGAAGCCGGGAGTTGGGAATTTGAGCACGACCTGCCGGATTACCCTCCGGTTGCGGCTCCCGGAGAGACTGATACTCCGGGTATCACGGAAGCCTGATAACTTTCATCTCCCTCAAACGAAAAATGGCCAGGCATGAGCCCGGCCATCTCCGCCTTTAAAAATAAAATCCGATCAGGGGAAAATGCCCAGCTGCTCGTATGCCACGCCCACCTTGTCGATGGCGCAAACGTAGGCCGCCGTGCGCATGTCCTTGATCTTCTTATGTTCGAGTGATTTCTCGCGTACTTCGTGGAGGGCGGTGATCATGGTCTCTTCCAGGCCGGAATACACCAGGTCCACCTCATCAGCGCCATGGGCGATGAATTTCCTTTCTTTTTCAGACACCTTCTTACCGGTCAGCTCTTCGATCTGGCCGAGGATGT
>CBFHAF010000124.1:0-9200 GCA_965653435.1 uncultured Chitinophaga sp. | reverse complement strand
GAACCCGGTCAGTTTCGCGTTTTTTACATGCGGCGGAATGTAGCCGGACAGGTGGAAGCTCAATACCTGTGTTACATCGTCCGGGTGCACCTGCATAAAGGAATACCATTGCGAAGGGAAGTTCTGTGCCAGGCTGAAGAGGCCGCTGCCGCTGTATGATTTCATGGCATCCAGCGCCATTACATCGTCTGAGAACTTTTTTCCGCCGTTGAAAGCCGTGTATTTCAACTGGATGATCACATCGGAAATGCCGCTGTAGTTGATGCGGTTGGTGGCTTTGGGCATAGACAGCTTCCAGGAAGACACTGCGCCGGTGCCTTCAAAAGGCAGGTAGCGCTCGTCGTTGAAGTTCATCTCGAATAGCCCGTCGTCGTTCACGCCGGTGGAAAGCGCTATCTGCTGGCTGATCCACCAGTTGGTGCGGAGTACGGATGCTTCGGGCACTTCCGCGTCGCTTCCGCCAAGGAGGTAGTTCACGGCATTGACGTCCGGTTTCATGATGATCTGGTTGGCCTGCTGCGTCAGCGTGGCTTTGATATTCTGGTAAGGCCCGATCACCGCGGGGATGGAAATGGAAATGGTTTTGATCTTCCGGGCATAATGGCCGGGATAATCATCGTCGAACAGCTTTTCGGAAAGGTCGAACATGCATTCCCCGGTATTGATGAAGTCCAGCAGGGCCTTCGGGTCCAGCTGCATGAGGGAGATGTTCTTTTGTATCTCGAAGGGCCGCACATTGATGTCTATATACGATGTGGCCATTTGTTCCAATGCCAGCATGAGGCCTTCGCCCGCCAGCAGCCCTTTCTGCAGGTTGTCCCAGTAGCCGAAGTTGATGAACGTGGTGTTGTTGTTCAGCTCGTACTGGTAGGCGCGCTGTGCGGACCGGGCCAGGTTTACGGCCAGGTTGTAGGTCTGGAAATATACGGTGGACAGCCGCCCTGCCATCCACTGGTAGAGTTCTTCATTCGTGAATTTGTCCTTCAGGAAGGCTTCTGTTTCTTCATTCTGCCGGATCGATTCGAGGTGGATCAGCAGGTCCTGCTCGGCGATCTGTTTGGTGATATCGTTGGCCATGATCTGGTATCCGATCTGCGCTTCGTCGATGGAAGCGAGCTTCTGCTGCAGTTCCCAATCCTGCTGCCTGCGCTGGTAGCCTGCGATGGTAATGCTAAGCTGCGCGGCAAAGTTGGATACGATGGAGCCGATCTCGATAGCTTCTGATGCAGTGCTCGCGGAAGCGCCTACCTGTTCGCCCCCGTAGGTCATTGCAAAGGGCGATCCCACATTCGGCAGCGCGTAGGAGATAGACGACATTGTTTTTACCACTACCGCCGCGATGTTCAGGATCATCGCCGCCGTCATCGCTTCTATGTTCAGTATTTCCGCGGGCAGCAATCCTTCCTGGATAAGGTTGCTGTAATAGGTATTGCGTTCTTTTGCGGCTTTCAGGCTTTCGTTCAGCGAAGCCCCGGTAACGGTCAGCTCGTTGATCTGCTGCTGCTTGTTGTAGGTCGTAAGGTTGAGCAGTGTTTTTTCCTGTGTCACCTTTAAAAGCGAGAGGGCTTCCGCGTCTTTTTTCTCCAGTGCAGCCAGCAGGCCGCTGCCGAACTGCATGAGGATGCCTGTGAGCGCGCGGGCCTTTTCAATCATAAAAGAGAAGCGGTAATAGGGTACCTGCGGCTCCAGCTGGCTGGTCAGCGACATTCCGCCGCCGGAGGCCGCGGCCCTGATCAGCTGACGGGGGTCGATGGGCGGGGAGAACAGGGCCAGCTGCCGTTCTATTCCCTGTATGTTCTGGCAATGCCGGATCTTGTACAGCCGGTCTTCCACACGCGCCCAATAGGCCACGAACTCGCTGTTCTCCGGAACGCAGAAGTAGGAGGGGATGTCATTGAATGCGGCGCTTGTGATACGTTGATTGTTCTGTGTGGCGCCGGTGGTGAAGGAGGAGTTTTCCAGGCGGATGAAGAACTGCGGGATGCCCTGCTGGTAGATCCTGTATTGGGAACCGGCGACGGGCGCCAGGTCCCATTTTTTACTGAGGGCCGCGGTTTGCGTAAGGCCGTCGTATGCCGTGATGTAGCGCGATTCGCCCATTCCGGTGCCATCGGTGATCTCGATATACATTCCCGTATACGCGTCTTTTTCTTTGGAAGCGGTACTGTCCAGCGTTATGCTGAGCGCAGTGGCGCTTACAGCGGCGCCTGTGGCGATCGTTTTATTGTCGTAGCTCGCTTTGATGTCGTTGAAGGATTCCGGTTTGGGCGTAGGGCATTTGTCGATCACCTCCGGCCGCTGGCCCAGCAGGTCTGAGGCCATTACATAGAGGTTGGTGGCGGAAGTGATGGATTCCCGCGTGTCCTGCGCGAACAGGAAGTCTCCCCAGGTGATCAGGTTGTCGATATACTTCATCACGATGGCCTTTGCATAGGCCACCGGGCGCAGTGCTGCAATGGCATCGGGGTCAAAGGGATCGTCGTTGTACGCTTTGATCGTTGCCGGGTCTGTCAGTGTCTGTATCAGCGATTGCCTGGTCATGTTCCGGAAAGGCAGGAACCGCCAGAAACGGTCGTTGGGATCCGCGAGGCTGCTGTCGGGCGGTTCGGTGGGATTGAATACGTACTGGTACCATTTCATCGCTTCTTCGAAGCGCTGGTTAAGCTGCAGCGATGCCGCCACCAGGAAAGGCACATGGAAGAAGATCTCCCAGAAATACTGCCCGTATGCACCGTTAAAATCGAGGGTGTCTATCGCCGCCGGATCGGGGATCACCAGGTTGGGCGCAGGGGTTGTTCCATCCTTATAGAATGTCTTAACCGGTATCTCCGGCAATTGCTGTGTTTCGACGGTCAGCAGTGTATCGATGCCGCCTACGAATAACAGCTGGCTCATCGTATCGATGGTGCTGGTAGATAAACGGTAGAGGGCGAAGGTGAGTTTGTTGAAATCAATTTCCGAACTGGTATACGGGCCGGTCCTCAGGTCCAGCTCGTCAGGCAGGCCGGAAATAGAGGCGTTCAGCTCTATCAGGATGTCAGAAAGGGTCTTTACATTTTCATCGTTCACCTTCAGCAGGAACGACACATTGCCGTTACTGAAAATGAACCATCCGGGCTGGTTTTTGATGGTAATGATGTTGCCTTTGGTATCTGATATGTTGTATAATAACGGGATGGGAGGGTTTGCTGAGGGCAGCAGCGGGGGCAATGCAAAGCGGGAGGAAAGTTCCTGGCTGACGCCCCGCACGGGCCGGTTCACATAATCGGCGAAATAGTTGTCATAAATGAGGTTGTCGCTTTCTATCACGTTCAGGATGCGGTTGGTCAGGTCCATCTGGGGCCTGTAGGGGCGGGGCTGATCGTCCAGCTCATCGTAATCCAGGATCACCAGGTGCTGGTGCGTATCCTGGAGGTTCGGGAAAAGCAGCGCGGAGTTGTTCAGGAAGATCTTGCCGAAACGGGTATTTCCTTTTTTGATCATTTCATTGACGCGCACGGAGGTCTCGTAGATGGCCAGCTCAAAATCGTACTGGTCCGGATTATCCCTGCGCCCGGCCGGTGCGGGGGGAACATCCACGGGGAACTCCGGGAGGCTGTACAAAGCGCCAAGGGTGATCAGCACGCGTTCCGGGAAATGTGTGTCCGGCGTGCCAGGAATGGTCTTTGGCGGCACTCTCAGCGCATACGTCTTCTGCCAGTAAAGGTCGTCGGGGTTGATAAGGCTTGGGTCGATGTACAGGCTGTCTTTATTGTAGTCGGTAGGATAATAGTCTTCCACTATTTCCCGGTTGATCCCCTGCGCCTGTACCCAGCTCTTGTTCTGATCGTAATAGGCGTAGTTGAATACTGCCTTGTATGCTGTTGCCTGGTCCGTGGCCGATCCGCCGGAGATCTGCTGGTAGGAAGTGTTGTACCGCTCCGTCCAGGTGATGAAGAGCCTGTTGTAGGCAAACACCGGCGTGATGAAATATGCATTGATGGTGAGATTGATCTCTTCCCATTGTTCCCATTTGTCCGACTGCGGATAATAGATGCGGTAATAGAATTTGTAGGGATCGGTATTGGTGCGGGCGAAGAAGAAGGTTTGCTGTTCCGGCGGCGTTTTGCTGCCTTTGTCTGCCAGGCAGTTGTAGGCGTCGCAATAATTCAGGCTGGCCAGCTGGGAAAAACTGTCAAAATAATCCAGAAAACCCGCTGTTACTGTTTCTTCGCTGATATTGGATTGCAGCATGGCTTCGGAGAACTGTCTGAACGGCGTCGTCTGGCTTTGGCGCAGGGCCGGGTCTATATAGTTTTCGGGGTACAGGAATATTTTCCTGTTGGCTTCCCAGACCCGGTACGCCATCATCCATTCCCACCACACAGGCTGGATATTGCTGAGATCGGTAACGCCGTCTTCCAGCATCAGCCTGCAGCGCTGCATGTACAATTGTACGGAGGCGATGCCCTGTGCAATGAGGGAAACGGAATCGCAGGCGCTCATTTCCACGTCTATCAGCAGGAACTGGTAAAGGTCGGAAGGCACGCGGATGAAATGGAATGTTTTGTTCAGCGTCCAGATGGTATAACCCATCAGCGCATCGCGGCTCTGCGTATCCGTCTTTTTGTTGAGCCCTGTCATCAGTTCCGTAAATGCTTCGTCGCCCACGCTGGCATTCACATTGCCTAGCACCGTGCCGGCTGCAAGGGTATAGGTAAGCCAGTTCCCGTAGTCCGGCAAGCCCGATGCGGTAGCCACCGGCAACCCCTGCAGGTTATAAAGGTTCAGCAGGCTGTTGATGTTGATGCCGGTTGTTGTACCAAGGTTAAAACATCCCATCAGCCTGTAAATACCGGCCACTGTGTTGTAGCTGCTGTGTTTATTATCGGCGTCGTCGTCCGGCCAGATCAGGTCTATCAGTTTGCAGAGCTGCGCCTGGTCCCAGCCGGTAAGACGGGCGAGGGTGGTGATCTTGATGCCGCTGCATTGGCCGTCTTTGTCCATCTGGAAGTACCTCGACAGCTCGCCGCTGGTGTCGCCGAGGATGGTGATCAGCGCTTTATAGGAACTGATGGATTGTATATTCTGCAGTGTAAGGTGCTTGAGGTCCCTGATATTGCAGCAGGAGGGTTCGGTAAAAATGGCATCCGTTTCGCCGACGCTCAGGTTCAGCACCGTTACCAGCATAACGCTCCTGGCTGACGAATCGATGAGGGTGTTCACTTTGAAGGAGCGCTGGCTGAGCAGCAAAAGGGGGCGTACGCGTTCCCTTTTTACCGTTGCCTGCGGATCGCCTGTGAACAGGAATTCCAGGGATGTGGTGCTGGTGAATGCGCTGCTTACCTGCGCCCTTACTTTTTCACCCGGCGCTACCAGGCTTGCCAGCAGGTACGGCGGATCATGCTGCTGGAGCGCGTCGTATACGGCCTTGGAAGAAGCAGTGTCGATCAGCCCTTCCGTAAAAAATGAATCTTCATAGAGATATGGCAGGAAGCCCTGTTGCGCGTCAGCAGGCACGGGGGATAACAAGGCTTCCAGGTAGTCCGCCAGGTCCACGGCCGATGCGACGAACGGGAGCAGCAGGGTGAGCATTTGCGGGGATGTACCCAGGAAGGCCGACAGTTCCTCGAGTGCGTTCTTGTTCTGCAATGCGAAAGCATTTTGGAACACGTCCATCGCATGCAGGATGTCACGCCGGGATTGCAGCAGGATGTTCATCACCAGGTTCCTTTTGAGCGAAGCTTTCGGATAATCCACGATATTGATCTGCATATCCTTGTAGGCATCGTTGGTGCCGGAGCTTCCCGCGGCCAGCACAATGGTGGTGGAAGTGCCGCTTTGGGCAAGCCCTTCTGCAAACACGTAGGTTATTGCGTAAGTGGAGGTGCTGTCGGGTATCGTAACCCAATCTTTGTCTACCGTGGCAACTTTCCCTGTGCCATCGTACGCAATGATGGTGCGTACCTGGTCTTTCCCGGTTCCGCCGGTAATGGTGATCTCCATACCGGTATAGGCATTGTCTTTGCCGGATGCGGCGGCGGCCAGTGTAATGGCATTGGCAACGGCGCTCACGGCGGTGCCGGCGTTCGCGGTGGCAACGATGTGGTAGTAGGAAGTGCCGTCCGGAACAGTGGCCCAGGCCTGGGATACGGTGGCCGTCAACGTAGTGCCGTCATAGGCGGAGATGATGCCGGATTCTCCCGCGCCTTTTGAATCGAAAAGGAATGCGAGGGATGTGTATTCAGTGAATGCGCTGCTGAGATAACCGTATTGGATCCCGTCTTTTGTGTAAACGTCCACGAGAAGCGGCGGGTCGTGGGCTACCAGCTGGTTGAATGCTGTCAGCGATTCTTCTGGTGAAAGGTCCACGTTCACAAATGCGTCTTCTCCTATCGGCGTCAGCGCCGCGGCCTGGTTATAACTGATGGTCTTTTTCAGCGTGATGCCGTAGGTGTTCACCAGTCCCATTTTCAGCATGCCGTCGTAGATGCCGGCGGACTCATGCTCATCGATATCCTCGAATACGAACGAATCGCTCTTCAGCCTGGCGCCTTCCGCCAGCACTGCCAGCTTGGTCACAAAAGAAGGAACGGAATTGGGGTTGTATCCTTTGTTGAACTTGTTTTGCGTCAGCCCGGTCAGGATGTATTGCAGCTGCGCCACTGTAAAATTGGTGCTCTTCAGCCAGGTATTTGTTTCTTTCATGCTCAGCAGCAGCTGTACGCCCGGTTCCAGCACGCCTGCCGGAGGCGCCTTGTAGTCGGTTTCCTGCGGGAAGAAAATGAGGGACAACATCAGCAGGCAGTCATTGATGCTGTATTTATACATGGCAGCCAGTTTTGAAAGCCGGTACAGCCAGCTGAGATTGGCGAGCGACAATGGCAATACGCCCGGCGCCAGCCGGTCTTTGGTAACCAGGCAATAGACGAAGGACGACAGCAGGGTAAGATCGTTGTCGTTCAGGCCCAGCGCTGCTTTTAAACGGCCGCGGATACTGGCGTTCAGTCCCGTATAGTCGCCGATGATCCATTCGTGTGATACGGAGGGGTCAAACGGGATATAGGTGGTGGCGTTATAGGGGTTCTTGCCTTTCAGCAGGCCGGGGTTGTTGTAAACAGTGTCAAAGAAGGCAAGCGGAACAGCGTCATCTTTCCGCCCGGTCGTTTTCAAATCCAGCAGGAAACAGCTGAACACGAGGGGCGTGATATGCGCCGAGTGGTGCCAGGTCCATGAAAGGGCGAGCTCCTGTATAAAGGCATCGGAGATCTCGGGCTGTGAAAATGTTTTCATCATCCAGTCCATATCGGCGTAGCTCCACCCGGTGGTCTGCTGCAGCCGGATAAAGCGGTTCAGGCGGTCGATGCGTTTGATGCTCAGGTTGCCGATCTTTTCAATGATGTTCCCGGATCCGTCGTCTCCCGGTATGATCTGCAGGTAGGGCAGTCCTTCCCCCGTGTCGTTGATGAAAAACTGGTTGGCCAGGTCTGCCGCCAGCTCTTGCGCATCGAGGTCCTGCACGATCAGTGATACGAACTGCGGCCGTGTAAGACCGGTGCGGTACAGGAACTCGTTCAGCGGAGTGAGCGCTGTTAAAAGGTCGGCATCGCTCAGGTTGTTGTACCCGAAATAGGGCGAAAGCACCGGCCCTGTGACCGTTGCCGGCGGCAGCAATATCCGGTACGATTCTACGGAGAGGCCCAGCTGCTCCGTGGCCGTGTACAGCGTGTTGGTAAGGTAGTATTGCGAAGTAGCATCCGGTACGGTGTCCCATGCTTCTGTTACGGTAGCCGTCTGTGTGCTGCCTGTGTAGCTGCCGATTATGCGAAGCTGCCCTTTGCCGGTGCCGGACACGATCTGCACCTGCATGTTGTTGTAAGCGTTGTCTGTGCTGGACGCCGTTTTCGCCAGCACAATAAGGTCTGCGCCGCCTGATTGCGCGATGCCGTTCTCCACCGGGTGAAGAAAGCTGGTATAGATATCCGCGAGCGAGGTATTCAGCTGGCCGAGATACAGGCGGATCTGTTGCAGTGGCAGCTGGTAGGGGAGATTGAAGGGGTAGGGTGCCAGCGCCAGCTGGTGGTAAACGTCCTGGTAGATGGTATACACCGCTGTGTTATCCGGCACCACGCTCCACTTCTCCGATACGGTGGCCACTTTTGTGCTGCCGTCGTAGGACTGGATCATTCTTTTGTGCCCGGCTCCTGTGCCGCTGGTGATTTCAATTTCCATGCCGGCGTAGGCGTTGTTGTCCGCGGAAGCAGCAGCGGCCAGTGTGATGGTAGACGCTGTGCCTCCCTGGGCTGTGCCCGTTGTTACTACAAGCCCGGTCTCCAGTCTTGCTTCCATCACTCCGTTCACGATCTGCAGGAAAGGAATGAGGGTATTGGTGTTCTCGCAGGTGAGCATGAGGCGGAACAGGTCGGGCCGGCGTTCTTCCAGGGTCATGCCGGCGGGGATGGTGTTGGCGTCTGTGATGTAATCGTCTGTAATGCGCATGATATCGAGGAAGTATGCAGCCGGGCTGAAGATGGATCTGCAGTGCTCGCATTCGCAGAAGTCCAGGTCGCCGAACAGGTCCTGGTAGCTGGGCACATCCATGGCGTATTGCCTGAGCGTATCGGAAACGTTGTTGAAAAGGGCGGCATTAAAATGCGGCGAGCCTACCATGCCGTGAATGTTGGCGAAGACGTGTTTGATCCTTGCTGTGATGGCTGCGGCATTGGTGTAGATCTTTTGCGCGGCGTCAGGGTCTTCCGCGGTGTTGAGCTGCTGGCCATATAGGCGCAGGAAACGGTGTGCCGGCATGCGTGCAATGGCATGCGCGGAATCGAGGCCTGCGGAAAGCAATGTATCGGCGGCTTTCCTGTTGTTGTACACCCGCAGCAGCCGCTGCAGGGTCATCAGCTGGTTGACGCCGGGTGCATCCAGGGGGATGCCCGGGGCTTCCGTTTTATCGCAAAAATCGAAGGACAGGAGATCAAAGTCAGGATGGTTCCTGATAAAATCATCTACGGTGGGGGCAATAGAAATGCCATTACTGTTACCTTTCATGGTTACAATTTCTTAGGATTAAAACATTCGTCGCTTTGGAAGCGGGGTTGTCCGGTAATATGATCAGTCTATGGGTCTTATACGCAATAGATTTTAAGGATTAATCTGGATTAATCTGGTACTTGATATCCTAATCATATACGAAAGAAAAAAAGGGGTCTCGGGTC
>CBFHAF010000123.1:0-9202 GCA_965653435.1 uncultured Chitinophaga sp. | reverse complement strand
CCGCAGCTGTCAGTTTTCAATGCAGGACTCCGTATAAACTTCCAATAAAAAAGAACGACCATGATCAACGCTATATATAAGAAAATCATTCCGCTGATATTCGTCGGCATCCTGCTGGCGCCCGCCTGCCGGAAAGGCTTCCTGGATACCGTGCCGGACAATGTCACCACATTGAAAGATGTTTTCACCAACAAGTCCATGACCGAACAATGGCTTGCACGTTGTTATTCCATCATGCCCAATATGTGGGATCAGCCTTATGCCAACGTATGGAGCGGGCAATGTGATGAGCTGGATTATGCCTGGGTACAGCCCGGCATCAACTCCGGCGCCATCACGCCGGATAATGCCAGTCCGAATAACTGGGACCCTTATTACCAGACCATCCGCCTGTGCGCCGTTTTTATACAGAATGCCGGCCAGAATACGGAGATCAAAGAACAGCCGAACGGGGAGCAGCTACTCAGGCAATACATCGCGGAAGCCCGTTTTCTCCGTGCCTATTATTACTGGCTGCTGATGAAACAATACGGGCCCGTAGTGCTGATGGGAGAGGAGCCGAAAAACCCGGAAGAAGATTTCCAGATCCCGCGCAGCTCCTGGGATGAGTGCGTGGACTACGTATTGTCTGAAATGGACGCTGCATCTGCGGACGTGCCGGTAGTGCACCTGAATGCAGGCGGCAATGAACCGGACAATACACAGGTGGGCAGGATCACCAAACCAGTGATCGCCGCGGTGAAATCGCAGGTATTGCTGTTTCATGCAAGCCCGCTGTTCAACGGCAATACAGACCTCGCAAACTTCAAGAACCAGGACGGCAAACAATTGTTCAATCAAACGTATGATAACGAACGGTGGAAAAGAGCGGCGGATGCGGCGCTGGCCGTTATCAACACCAACCGCTACGAGCTGTTTAAAGTAACGAATCCCGATCCTTTCCAGGCTGCTTTTCTCTCCTGCCGCAATCTCTATTTCGACGGGTATATGAAGGAAGGCATCTGGCTCCGCTCATCCAGTGCGAACGGCCAGTGGGAGCGGCACGTTTCCCCCCGCTGCTCCAATGGCAACGCCTGGAACGGTATCGCCGTCACCCAGGAAATGGTGGATGCGTTCCGCATGGCAGACGGCAAGGCTATCACCGATCCCTCTGGCGGTTACTCCGAGACCGGCTACACTACTACCGCGACAAATTTTTATGTGGAAGGCACATACAATATGTATGTTGGCCGTGAGCCGCGGTTTTACGTGAACGTTACCTTCAATGGCTCCACCATCCCGGTGGTACCGGATGCGGCGTACTCCCGCGTTGAATTTTTCTTTAAAGGCAACAGCGGCAAAGCCGGCGCCCCGAGAGACTGGCCGAGCACCGGTTACACCGCCCGCAAAAACGTGCACCCCACCACGGATTTCAGGAACAACAAATCCGTTGCCCGCCCGGCTATGATGATCCGCCTTGCGGAAATCTACCTCAATTATGCGGAAGCGCTGAATGAACACAGCCCCGGCCATGCGGATGTGCTGACCTACCTCAATGCCGTGAGGAACCGCGCGGGCCTCCCTTCCCTCGCGGGGGGCGGCCAGGATGAGCTGCGGAAAGCGATCCGCCTGGAAAGACAGCTGGAGCTGATGTTCGAAGGGCACCGTTACTGGGACGTGCGCAGGTGGAAGATCGCAGACAGGCCGGAATCTCACCAGGGCGGACAGTTTCACGGCATGAATATAGAGAAGGGCAATTCCCTGTCTGACCCGGAATTCCATCAGCGCACCGTAGTGTTCACCCGCGCGCAGTGGCAACCCAAATATTATTTCTATCCCTTGCCCCAGAGTGAAATAGACCGGAACAAAAAACTGGTCCAGTACCCGGGATATTAACGGGAACCCTGAAATGAAAAAAGGACTGTTCGTTTGAACAGTCCTTTTTATTTTTTAATACTCCGATTTGATAATGACTATTTTGACGTCCATCGGTGCGGTGACCTGCACCGGCGCGGTGCCGGTGGCATTCTGCGCGTCGAGGTAAAGCTTGCCGGGGCTGTAGGAATACAGGTACGATACGCCCTGGAACACCTGCGGCAATGGTTCCCAGATATTGGAACCGAACGAAATGTACACCTGGATGGCGTCCAGCTCAACGGTCTGCTGGTCCAGCTCCGGGATGTTCAGCGTAGCCTGGTAGGAATTGTTACCGGTGTTCAGCGTCCACATGTTCGTCGCAACGCTCCCGATGATCGTCTGGTTCGGAATTACCACTTCGTTTGTTTCCTTCGTACAGGAGCTGAACAGTACAGCGCCTAAAAAGAGGAATGGCAGCATAAATGTTTTCATGTTGATCGGGTTGAATACAACTGTAAATACCAAAGGCTATGCCAATCAGCATAGCCTTTGGTATGAAAAAGGATGAGCGGCGTTAATACCCGGTGGCCGTAATGGCCGTTGCGGCGACGGGCTTTAACGGTTACCGCCTTATATCGTCTATCGTTCCTTTGTCGAACAGTTCTTTCAGCTCGCTTTTAGCCAGCACTTCCGGTTCGGGATCATATTCCTTGTTCAGCAATCCGGAAAGGCCGCTGCGTTTATTGCTTTCGTACATGTTGTGCAGGATGTATACGCTATCGCCTTCCACCCGCGATACTTTGTACAGCGTGAAGCTGGAGGGGCCTTGTTTTACTTCGTAAACATCACCGGGCTGAGGGGCCAGTATCATTTTGGCGTTCGCCGCAGCGGATTGCCGGGAGGCAAATATGCCCCAGGTAACCAGCAGCGCGAATATGGCAAGACCGGAAAAGGTCCAGACAGGTGCTTTGGAACGGGCGCGCAGGTTGTCGTAAGAAAGCTTCACGTCCTGCGGCATTTCTTTAGGCTTCAGCGTTTGTTTGCAATGTGAGCAGTGAGAACCCCCGGTTTTACCGATGGGAAAGGCGGGGATCCAGAAGACGTGCGCATATTTTTGAAAAACGAATACCTGGACGGAAAGCATCGTTCCGCAATGGGAACATTTGGAGCCAAGGTCTTCGCTGCCGATGGGTGTTGATTTCCAGCCGTAGATGAGCATAGTGTATGGGATTTTAAGGGTTTAATGGAAGAACGAAGATAAAAATTAAATGTGATCCTTTCGCCGGCTGGAGGATTCTCTTAATATATTGATAATCAGCGTTAAGCCATTAATTCCTGTATCCTGTGCTGCCCCGTAATGATATCTGCCTTCAGGTCGCTGAGCAGGGAATAGAGGCCGAAATAGGTACGGTTGATGTACAGGCTGTGCCTGCTGCCCCTGGCTACTTTCGATTCACGCACTTCTTTCAGGTTATAAACGTAGTCCATGTAAGCGTATATCTCGTTGAAATATGTTTCGTTGCCGAAGTCGAAACGCTCTACAGTAAAGGGGTGGGTGGTAAGGCTGATCATTTTCTGGAACAGGCCGGAGAAGAACACGATCTCTTTTTCGGTGTCGGTTGGGTGGATCATTTCCAGGTTGGTATAGATCTCCCTGCGGCGCGCATCGTCCTGCAGCACTTCTTTGTCTGTAAGCAGGAAATAATTCACGTAGAAGTCTTCCGGCACTTCTTTCACGCAGCCGAAATCGAATATGCCCACTGTACCGTCCCCGCGCAGCAGGAAGTTGCCGGGATGCGGGTCCGCATGTACTTTACGCAGCTTATGCACCTGGAACTGGTAGAAGTCCCACAGCGCCTGCCCGATACGGTTCCGTATTTCCTGGCTGGGATTGGTTTCCAGGAATTCTTTCATGTGTTTGCCATGCAGCCAGTCCATGGTAATGATCCGGTCCGACGACATGTCCGGGTAATAGGCCGGGAACACCAGGTTGGGAATATGCGCGCATTGCTGCGACAGTTCCTGCGACCTGTTCAGCTCCAGCTTGTAATCTGTTTCTTCCAGCAGCTTGGTTTCGATCTCGTCGAAATATTTGTCCATGTCCACCTCGTTCATGCCTACGATGCGCACGGCAAAGGGTTTCACGATCCTCAGGTCGGACTTCACGCTGCTGGCCACGCCGGGGTACTGGATCTTCACGGCCAGCTGTCTGCCGTCTTTTTCAGCACGGTGCACCTGGCCGATGGATGCGGCATTGCAGGCTTTCAGGTCGAATTTGTCGTATAGCTGTGCGGGGGATTTACCGAGCGTTTTCACGAATGTGTTCACCACCAGCGGGCCGGATAAGGGGGGAGCGCTGTACTGGCTCATGGCGAAACGTTCGGAATATGCCTTGGGAAGCATGCCCCTGTCCATACTCAGCATCTGCGCTACTTTGAGGGCGCTGCCCTTCAGGTTGCTCAGTGTTTCGTAAATATCTTCCGCATTCTCCTGGTGGAGGGCCTCTTTGGTTATGGAAGGGTCCATCAGCTTGCGCGTGTAGTGTTTGATATAATTGGTGCCCACCTTAAGCCCTGTCGTCACAAAACGCCCTGCTCTTTCCACTTTGCCGGTGGGGATGTTGGTTTGTTCTTTCATAATTTGTCTTCTCAATTGCCTGATGGAACCGTGAATCGGTCCCATCAACTATTACTTCCTCGTCAATATGAATTTCCCGAAATCCAGCAGGCTGTCCAGCGTATTGGAATGCATCAGCTGGAAGCTGAGGTTCACGGCCTTTTCGATGGCGGCGTCCGTCATTTCGAAGTTCACGCTGCTGTCTTCTATCCAGTATTTCAGCACGAACAGGGCCTGCACCCAGAAACCGTGCACGTATTTATCGGAAATGTATTTGC
The DNA here is from genome assembly GCA_965653435.1 of uncultured Chitinophaga sp. Taxonomy (GTDB): domain Bacteria; phylum Bacteroidota; class Bacteroidia; order Chitinophagales; family Chitinophagaceae; genus Chitinophaga. The sequence continues at coordinate 4,472 of CBFHAF010000123.1, read as the reverse complement.
GTTCCTTGATCTCCGTGGTGGTGTATCCTTCCTTGATCAGGTCTGCCGCGTATTCGTAGAACGCTTTTTTGAAAGCATTCAGCTGGCCGAGCTGGCTGAGCGGAAGGCGCGAACGGTCCGCCTGCTGGAGAACATAGCTGCGGTCTTCCTTCAGCTTCTGCACCCATAGGAAATAAAAGGCGAGGAGCTTCTCCTGCGCGTTGTACTGTTGGTAGATCGCGTCTGTTTTCAGCTGGCTCAGCGTGCGCTGGAACACATCCAGCCAGATGTCTTCCTCAACGGCCTCAAATGTGCTGTAATGCTCGTAAAAAGAAGATTCCGGGATGTCGAGTATTTTACACAGCGCGTATACGGATACGGGTTTTTTGCCGTTCTCCAGCCAGTAGCGCTTGTAAGCTTCGCGGATGGTGTGCTTTTCCATATGAAAGATCGTTTTAACGATGAATATTCGGAGCGGGTCAGGGATACTTTTACAAATTTACGCACGCAATGGACACGGGCCGTAAAACGGTTGAAAATACTTTTGGTGGATAAGTTGAAATGCTTTTCAGTAAAGGGTTACGGCTGATATGTTAAATATTTCCCAACAAAAGTTTTGCGTATATTCAGCATGACAAAAATCATGTTTATGCCGCAATATTTTAAAGGGCTGCGAACGGCCATTTACCGCGTTACCGATATCCGGAAAGGGAAGGAATGGTATGCAAAGGCCTTTGGCACCGAGCCATACTTCGACGAGCCCTTTTATGTAGGGTTCGAAATAGGCGGGTATGAGCTTGGCGTGCAGCCGGTGGAAGGCAATGGCGGCCATCCGGGCCAGGGTGGTGTGGAAACCTTGTGGGGGGTGGATGATATCGACGGGGTGTATAACCACCTGCTGTCTCTCGGGGCCACGCCGCACCAGCCGCCAACCGGCGTGGGCGGGCCGCTGAAAGTGGCCGTGGTGAAAGATCCCTGGGATAACCTGCTGGGATTGATCTATAATCCTTTATTCAACCCGAAAGCGTAAAAAAAAGAGGAGCCGGTCCTGGAATTGACCGGCTCCTCTTCCTGCATCTTTTTAATGCGCCGCCGCTACGTTTTCAGGCGGTGCGGCATTTGCGTTCACTTTCTCCGCGGATATCTGCCTGTTCAGCAAGGTGATCATGACCGTAGTGATGATCAATGCGACCACGATCACGAAACCCAGCCTGTCGTAATGTTCCAGGTAGCCGGTGCTGGTTTTGTGAATGATCTGCCCGGCCAGCACTGCCGCGAGCCCGCCCGCCAGCTGCTGGATGGATGCGTTGATGCTCATGAAAGCGCCGCGGTCCTGCAGTGCAGGCATGGAGGTCATCAGCGCCTGTACCGGTATCATCCTGCCGAATACCCCGATCATCATAATGGAATTGATCACAATGGCCAGCCACAGCGGGGTGATGCCCCTGTGGGTGAAGATCACCACCATGATAAGGGTGATCAGGCTGGCGGCGTAGAACACGTTCACCTTGCCGAGCTTGTCCGTAAACCGCCCGATGAAAGGCGCGGAAACGAGGTTGGCCAGGCCTACGGCCATGAACAGGAAGGTGATCTGTTCGGGATGGATGCCCATGTTGTGAATGGAGAATGCATTCCCGAAAGGCATCAGCATGTAACCGCCCGTAGCCATCAGCACCATGGTGCCGAAAGCGAGCGTGTACCGGCGGTTGCGGAGGGTATCCCAGAGGTGCCTGAAGGCGTTTTTTTCCGTTTTTTTCGTGAGGTGTTCCGTAATGGGGCGCATGTATACCGCGATGAGGATGCCCATCAGGGTGCCCAGCACGCCGATCATCCAGAAGGGCGCATGCCATTCGAATCGGATGGCCAGTTCCCAGCCCACGGGGATGCCCACGATCTGGCTGAGTGCGAATGCCATCTGGATAAAGCCCATCACGCGGCCCCGCGTTTCTGGCCTGAACAGGTCCGCCACGATGGCCATGCCGATAGCACTGATCACGCCGCCGAACAGGCCGGTCACGATACGGGCGGCCAGCAGCATATGGTAATTAGGCGCCAGGGCGCAGAGGTAGGTGCCGATGATGAAGCCGGTGTAGAACACGAGCAGCATCTTTTTACGGTCGAACTTATCCGCAAACCCCGCGGCCAGCACGCCGGAAATACCCGCGCTGAAAGCATAACCGGACACAACGAGGCCGAACTGCGCGGCGGAGATGTCCCATTTCCGCATGAGTATTTCGCTCAGCGGGTTCAGCACCATGAAGTCGAGTATTACGGTGAATTGCAGCAATGCCAGGATGGCTATAACAAAAACCTGGTACCGGGTGAAGATCCTTTCTTTAGGAGCATTGATGGTGGTCATAAAATGTTTTCGTAGTGTGTGTTGAACGGTGGTTAAGGTCAGCCGGGCAGCTCTTCACAGAAGAAACCTTCGCGGCTGATGAGTTGAATGATCGTTTCAGGCGCCACCTGCGTGGATTCGATGCGAAGCACCTTGTCGGTATCTTCACGGTCCACATTCCATTTCAGCACGCCGGGTTCTTTTTCCAGCACAGGGCCTATCTGCCGCAGGTCTTTCTTGAAACGGATATTGGTGCGAAAAACCAGTACTTCGCGTCCTGTCGCGGTTGAATATGCTGTATTCATGGTCATAAGCATTTAGCCAGGTTAAATAATACGGTCTTTTTACGGTTTGAGCGCTTTCAGAACGAGCTGAAGCGCCTGCTCCATGTTTTCTTCAGTAAAGGTGTATTTCTTATGGCCGAAGGCCGTTTCCTGCGTATGGAATTTGATGAGCTGGTACAAAGGCGCAAAGGCCAGCGCCCAGTACACTTCAAAGGGCAGGGGTATCAGCTCTTTCTTTTCAACGGCATTCTGATAAAACTTTCCCATCACATCCTTGAAAGTGAGGTACATGCGCTCCGCCACTTTATCGTAAAGGTGCGAATACCGCATTTTTTCAATGAACTGCACGTCCAGCGGGTTGTTCAGGAAATACCCGGCCCTGTTCTGCCATTGTTTCCGCAAACCTTCCTCGAAGCTCATTTCAGGATCGAAACCGTCCAGGCTTTCTTTGAGCATTTTGTCGGATACGCGGAGCATTACCTGCACGATCAGGTCTTCCCGGTCCTTGAAATAAATGTAAATGGTAGCGGGCGATACGCCGGCCGCTTTGGCCAGTTTGTTCACCCCAAACCCGTCCAGCCCTTCCTTTACGATCATTTCTATGGCCTTATGGTGAAGCAGGCATATCTTGTTTTCGTCTCTTGCACGCATTGTGCTGCAAATATAAGTGAGCGTTCGCTTACTTAAAAAAATTATTTTCTGCTGGATAAAAAAAACGGGGCAGTTCCCTCAGAAACTGCCCCGGTGCTTTGCGCCGCTGACTGTAAGTTTTCCCCGGAAGGGCCGTTCGTGGCAGGGCGGGCCATACCCTGTGCGGCCGCGGGAACGGAACTTCCGGGGAGGTGAACAACCCTGTAAGGCTGTTTGCAGGTAGCCTGGCATGCGTGCCGGAAGCAGCTTCCGCAGGCGAAAGCTCATCCTGCGCCCGCAGGGGCCAAAACAGCCTGTTCTCATCACGATTCCGCGCCGGCTTCCGCCCGGCCACCGGGAATGGCGGCAGCCCTGCGCGCGGGGCAGGTATTTCACCGCACAGGCTACAGGGGCGTTGCCTGGCGCCGGCGCCGGTTATGCTGCAGGGACCGTAATATCCGCCATGCGGTAAGGTGAATACACCCGGAACCGCAGCTTCAAAATACCGCCCCGATGCAGCGCAACCGTGCCGGGCACCATGCAAAGCCGTTCATTCCCCGCGGAGGCCGCGTACGGGAACGTGATGATGTCTCACCCGCGGCAGGTCAAAAAGTATGATGCCGGTGATGTCTTGGAAACTGGTACGGACGCACGTTTTTTCCAACCGTCAGGTGAAAAGATGACAATAAAAATGATGATTAAATAAAAAGAAGGGAAGCCTTACAGGGAGGATGGAATATTGCGCTCACCCCGGTGTACCGGTACTGGCTCGGAAGCATGCCGGGAACGGGGCGGGAGGGAAGCAGCACAGGCTGGAGCAGTACCTCGGCAGTTACAGGAACATAGTCCTGCATCTTCAGTTCCTGTGGTTTTGACTGCATATGCTGGTTCCCCGAATAATCGTCGCCAAACGACGCAGCCAGATGACGGATACATTCGCAATCCACCGCGAGGTCGCCGCGGTTCACGACGTAGGCCGTAACCATACATTGCACGTACCCGCTGAGGCGGGCGGCAAACTGCATGCTGAGGGCTGCAAAAAGGCATATGGCGAGTAAAGGGCGCAAAGCATAGTAAATATAGTGAAAATATCGTAAGTGTGTATCTCTTTTTCCCGATCGCGTATAATATTTTCCCGATCCGAGTTGACCGGCCGCTTTTACTTTAGGACTTTTTCAGTGAAAGTTTAAAAGGCCAATGAAGAAAATAGTAGGGAAAGTGCATCTATGGCTCGGGCTGAC
>CBFHAF010000122.1:0-9215 GCA_965653435.1 uncultured Chitinophaga sp. | reverse complement strand
AAGGAGCTGGAAGAATTGTACCAAAGCCCTGAAATGCTCAACCTCCTGAAGGAACGGCCTACCAGCAAACGCTGGGACGAGCTGGCGGAGCATGTCATGAACAGCCAGGATGCCTCCCGGAAAACGAGGATCATGGTAGGCTGGGCCGCCGCGGCGGGTGTTGCGGTGCTGATCGGGCTGGGGGCATATCTCCGGTACAATACGGTCCAGCAACAATCTATTAACTATTCCGCCGGCCGTGGAACGATCAAGGACAGGCCCCAGGATGTGCGGCTCAAACTTGCCGGTGGCAAAACGATCAGTCTTGAAAACAGCGGCTCCCGGAAAGTGGGAGACGTAGACCTGGTATACGAGGCGCAAAGCCTTCATTTCCAGGATAAATTCAGTAACAGCGGCCAGATGAACACCCTTGAAGTGCCCTCGAAGCTGGATTATAAAGTGCGGCTGAGCGACGGTACCGAGGTATGGCTCAATTCCATGTCGTCCCTCCGGTTCCCCTTCACCTTTACCGGCAGCACGCGCGAAGTGGAAGTGGACGGCGAAGCTTACTTCAATGTGGCCGCGGATGCGGAAAAACCCTTCATCGTGCATACCCCCGAGGGCAAAGTACAGGTGCTGGGAACAACGTTCAACGTGAATGCTTACGAGCCGGGGCATATGATCACTTCCCTTGTAGACGGTGCGGTGAAAACCTCCAACAGCGGGAAGGAAGTAGTGCTTCGCCCGGGCCAGGAGGCTGTATGGGACGAAGGCCGCGAAACACGGGTACAGAAATTTGAACCGGGTGAGACCCTGGCCTGGATGGAAGGGGTGATATATTTCAAAGGGGCGGATTTCAGCACGATCGCTACGGCGCTGGACCGCTGGTACGACCTGGAGCTGAGGGTGGAAAGGCCGGAGCTGAACAGCCTGCGTTTTCATGTGCAGCTGGACAAACACAAACCTATTGTTGATTTTATGGAAATACTGCGGGTATCCAAGGGATTCCAGTATCGTGTGGACGGGCATGTGTTGCACATATTCTAAAAAAGACAATTATTTGACCTTATAACAATCATTTTGTTCTATGGACAACACTAATCTCACAAACCAGCTGCAGTACATCTTCCTCTCGGATAACCTGAGTTGGGATGACTTCGCGTTCAGGGCGGGTGAAAACGGCGCCAATTTGCGGGAGGAACTGATGGAACTGCTGCAGGAATCCAGTGAATTGTTATCCCGGATAGGGTATCATATTGAAATCGTCAAAAACACAGATAGAATTCGTTGATTTATAAAATGTTAGCCTCTTTTCCCCAGTTAACCATTAAAAGCCGCAGGATCAATTTTTTATAACCATCTCCTATGGCTATTAACCGAAGATTAACATCTTCCGTTTTTTCTTACTGTGCAATTTTCACTAACTTCAGTGAAACCAAGCAAAAACTATTTATTATTTTAGAGTGCAGATTAAAGCTCCTTCCCCGGGTAAGGGTAAGGAGTTTTATCAATGTCCATTTTTTTCAGTTCACGTTTTACCCAAATGCACAACGACGCTATGCGTGAAGATTGCACAACACCAAACGATGACCGGCAGGGGCTGGAAACGCTCAAGCGGCTGTTTGACCAGTACCGGCGGGCCCTTATCGTTGAAGCCCAGGTAATTCTGCGTGACTATTGGGAAGCGGAGGATGTGGTACAGGATACCTTTATCGTTTTATGGGAAAAGGACCATCTGACGAATGTTCCGCCGGAGAAGCACAAATCGTATATCTTTTGTGCGGTGAGGAATAATTGTCTCAGTCTTCAGCGCAAGCTGCAAACGGCGGAGAAAAAGAAAGCCCATTACATGGAAACTGCACCCCAGTATGATATGGGCGACCTGGGTGAGGCCTGGGAAGTGCGGCGGAAGATCGACGAAGCGGTGCAGGGCCTGCCGGAGCAGCGGCGGCTTGCTTTTATCAAAGCGCATTTACACCAGAAATCCTACAGGCAGGTAGGCGATGAAATGGGACTTAAAATGGAAACCGTTCGCAGCCACGTTAAGTTCGCATTGCGCAGCCTTCGGGGGATGCTGAAACACCTGAAATGAAATTTCCCAGCTGTTACAATAATGTTGCTTAAGCCAAAAGATCAGAATCCTATCCTGCGTAGGATTTTATTTATTTAATAAAGTTAATATAGTGTAGGTTTAATCCCGTTTGCATACAACAAGGAATCAGAATGAGAAATATTTACGTACGTCCCGGAGAACAGCTGCCTGGTATGGAGCGTAACGGATCAACCAATAACCTTTGCGAATAAATACGATGTGTAAGTCCGCAGCTTTCCTGGGAAAACTGATAATGGGTATCGTTTTGGTATGCATGGGCTCCGCTTTGCAGGCACAGGTGCGGGGAGACGGTACCTGTACCATCGTTGGCACCTACCGCATCGAAGACCTCTTTTCCGAGGTGCGCCGTCAAACCGGTGTACATATCAATTACGAGCAGTCAGTATTGAGCCCCGACCTGAAAATAAAGGCCGATTTTAAAAAAGCCACTCCCGAGGAAATTGTAGAAAAGATCACCCGTGAACAACGCCTGAACTGGATCTATGTTAAAGGGCAGATCGTCATAAAAGAAGGCACTCCGCCTGTTGCCGAAAAAAAGAAAGAAGAAGAGACCGTATCCGTTAGCGGGTTTGTGACAGACACGCTGGGCAACCCGCTTCCCGGCAGCACCGTGATCGTGAAAGGCACCACCCGCGGAACCACCACCGGCGAGAACGGCCGGTACGTGCTGGAAAATATTCCCACCCGTTCCACCCTCGTTGTATTGTCCATCGGATACCTCAGCCGCCAGTACCGCCTGGACAACGAAAAAATAGTGAACTTCTCCATGGAACCGAACGTAGCCCAGATCGCCGCTGTGGAAGTTACTTCCGTGGCCACAGGCTACCAGATGCTGCCAAAAGCCAGAACCACCGGGTCGTTCGTATTGATAGACAGTGCTTTGCTGAACAGGAATCCCAGCCCGAACATACTGGACAGGCTGGAAGGCGTAACGAGCGGCTTGCTGACGCTGCGGGCGCAGACCATGAATATGTATTTCATCCAGAAGATGCCGACGATCAATTACATGGGCATGGCGCTCAGGGGCATCAGCACTTTATCTCCCAACCAGGTTAACTCGAATCCGTTGCTGATCCTGGACAACTTTCCATACGAAGGCGACATACGGAACATTAATCCTAATGATATTGAATCCATAACGGTTTTGAAAGATGCTGCAGCTGCGAGCATCTGGGGCGCGCGAAGCGGCAACGGCGTTATTGTGCTTACCAGCAAAAGAGGACGGTACAACCAGAAGATGAAGATCGATTACAACATGAACTTCACGATAGGGGCGAAGCCTGATCTCTACTACGACCCGAATTACATGAAGGCTTCGGATTATATAGAGGTGGAAAGGACCTTGTTTGATAAAGGATATTTCAATAGCGATCTGACGAACCGGAATTCGAGGCCCGCGGTGACGCCTGCCGTGGAAATACTTGCGAAGCTGAGGGCGAACGAAATTTCTCCTGACGAAGCGGAGGCCCGGCTGGATGAGCTGAAAAAGAATGATCTGCGCGACGATATCTACAAATATTCGTACCAGCGGATGGTGAACCAGCAATATTCCCTCGGCGTAAGGGGTGGGAATAAGGATTTCGCGTATTATCTGTCGCTGGGGCATGACCGCAATAAAGATAACCTCGTCAATAATGGCCGCAACCGGACGACGGTTATTTCATCAAATTCCTTTAAGCCGGTAAAGAAGATGGAAGTCAGGACGTACCTGAACTTTAGCCAGAGTAACACGGCGATGGGGAATGATGTGAGGTATGGCGGGCTGACGGTGGGGACGCCGAGATACAGTGATCTCTATCCTTATGCCAGGCTGGCGGATGCGCAGGGGATGGCGCTTCCCGTTGTGAAAGACTATAGGGGCAAATACCTGGATAGCGTGGAGAACCTGGGTTTTCTGGATTGGAGATACAGGCCGCTGGATGAGATCAGCAATAAAATCGAGGACGTAGCTATTCAGAACCTGGTTTTAAAAGCATCCGTGAAGTACAATTTCTCAAAATCCCTGTTTGCCCAGTTGCATTACCAGAATGAGAAACAAACTGTTTACTCAAAGAGATATTGGGGTGAATCTACTCATTATACCAGGAATCTCATTAATAAATTCACTGTTCTCAACCGGTTAACGAACGAGTTCACCTATAACTTCCCCAAAGGCGGTATAATGGAAATAGGCGACTACGACTGGAGGACGAATAGTCTCCGGGGCGATATTAACTTTTCACATGTTTATGGAGATCATGCCGTTGGAGCGATATTGGGTTCGGAAGTACGCGAATTGAAAGCCGAAGGCTCAATAAGGAAATCCATAGGATATACCAGCGAGAACAGCCCGCCTTCTTCGGCATATAACGGAAGCATGCCGTATCCCTTGAACCCGTCAGGAACATCAACGATTGAATCTGCCGCAGGGCTTAGCGGGAGCAATCCCGGCCTTTTGAACCGGTTTATTTCTTATTACACGAATATTGAGTACAGCTTCAGGAATAAATATGATTTGAACCTCAGCGCAAGGCGGGACGGGACAAATTTGTTCGGAGTGCGAGTGAATGATAAGATATCGCCGTTTTGGTCTGCTGGCGTTGGCTGGGATATTCATGAAGAGGATTTCTTTAAAGCAAATTGGATCAACAACCTCCGGCTCAGGGCTTCTTTTGGCGAGAATGGTAATATTTATAACGGGACGGCTTATCTGGTAGCGAGGGAATTTACTGATCCCCTGACTGGTACCGACGCCTATTCAATTAACGACCCGGCAAATGAGCGCCTTCAATGGGAGCGTGTTCAAATAGCCAATTTTGGGCTGGATGTTTCCTACAAGAAAAGGTTGAATGCGACTATCGAATATTATTTCAAGAAGGGAATAGACTTGATTCAAAGGGTGCCCCTGGCTCCTCAAACGGGCTTCGGATTTGCTAATCTGAATTCTGCCGGGACGCTCACCAAAGGATTTGATATAATTATTTCCGGAAAGCTCGTGGAAAAACCGTTTAGCTGGAATTCGACTTTAATATTCAGTACGTTGAAAGATGAGGTGACAAGTGTTGAGCTGCCGGCTAATACTGTTGCTGCTTTGATGCTAAAGGATTCATATTTGACAATTTTAACCGTGAAAGGAAAACCCCTGAAGGGTATTTTAAGCTATAAGTGGGCGGGACTGAATCCGGAAAATGGTGATCCGCTTGGATATGTCAATAACCAGAAAAGCAACGATTATAACACGATACTGAAAAATACGAATCCAGATAGCCTTGTTTATCACGGTTCGGGGATACCGACTGTATTCGGGTCGTTCAGGAATGATTTGTCCTTTAAAGGGTTTTCGCTCTCGTGGAACCTGATTTTTAAGCTGGGGTATTATTTCAGGAGGACATCTACGAATCTGAATTATACGGGAGTATTGAATCAGGGTATGCATAAAGACTATTCAAACCGCTGGCAGCAACCGGGTGATGAGTTACATACCCAGGTGCCTTCCCTGACATATCCTTTTAACGATTTGAGGAATACGTTTTATCAGTTATCGGAGGTACTGATTGAAAAAGGCGATCACGTGAGGCTTCAGGATATTCGTCTCGCATATAACATTTCAAAGTCCGGTAAGCCAAAAATGCCGGTAGACTTCGCCGAGTTTTATGTAAACCTGAATAATTTAGGAATTATTTGGCGGGCAAATAAGTATAAACTTGATCCGGATTTAGCTAATCAAAGAGCTGCATCTAGTATTCCTGTTCCATTTTCGGTTGTTTTTGGTTTGACAGTTAAATTATGAAGAATGAAGAAGCCATTAATCTTTGCCGGTTTGCTTTGCTTGTTCCTGATAGGGTGCAAAAAACAAAATGAATGGTTGGATGCCCAGAAGGATCCAAATGATAAACTACTGAAAAAATTAGCAGATTTTCAGACGTTGCTCAATAATACTACAGTTTTTAATTCTAATTATGCGAGTATAGGCCAATTAGGTTGCGACAATTATTACCTCAATGATCAATATTTTAACCTTACTGCAGCTACTGAGAAAAATGCCTATATATGGAAGAAGGATATTTTTGAAGATAGGTTATCAACCGATTACATTAGTGGTTACAATATAATTGCCTATGCTAATATCGTACTAGACGGATTGAGGGATTTAGAAATCGCGTCTGGTCAACAAATAGAATTTAATAACATAAAGGGACAGGCATTATTCCACAGGTCGATGGCTTTTTTTGAACTTGCTAGTATTTTTTGTAAACCTTACCATAATCAGACAGCATCTGTTGATTTGGGGCTAAGTATGAAGTTGACTTCAGACATTTATGAAATTGAACAGAGATCAACTTTGGAAGTCACATATAAGCAAATTATCGATGATCTGTCGTCTTCGATATCGTTGCTGCCTCTCGTTCCAAAGTACAAGTCAAGGCCTTCAAAGATGGCCGGGTATGCGTTATTGGCAAGAGTTTACCTGAATATGGGGGATTATATGAAGGCGAAAGAGTTTTCAGACTCTTTACTTGTTCATGATTTTGAACTATTAGATTTTAATGAGGGGATACCATCACTATCATTAGAATACCGATTCCCTGATTTTGCCACTGGAAATAAGGAAGTAATATTCCATAGCGAAGGAATCGGATATACAGGGATAATTCCTGACTATAATTTTAATTATGGATTTGTCGATACTGTGTTATATAGGTCGTATGATGTAGATGACCTGCGACGAAAGTATTTTTATGAACAGCTAGGACCGGCTCAAATTAAATTTAGAGGCACTTATGCTGGTTCTACTTTGAATTTTTGTGGACTCGGAATTAATGAAGTTTATTTAACTCGCGCTGAGTGCAATGCAAGACTTAATAATATCCAAGCCTCTCTTAAAGATTTGAATTTGTTACTTTTCAAGAGGTATGATAAGGGTAAATTTGTAGAATACTATACTGATAACAGCGATACTTTACTAGCAAAAGTTATTCTGGAACGAAGAAAAGAATTGCCTTTTACATCACAAATAAGATGGCAAGATCTAAGACGACTTAATATCGACCCTAGATTTGCCACTTATATTACAAGAATTGTGGGAGGAGAAACTTTTACGTTAGCACCTAACGATCCCAAATATGTATATCCTATCCCTCAAGACGAAATTGACAGGACAGGAATAGCTCAGAATGAGCGATAATGGTATGCAATTATAATTATTGATTGTATGTACTGAAAATTGAAACCTCAGTAAGCCATACTTCATCGTTAGGGGAGTAGGTTTCTCCGGTGGAGATTCTGCAGACATATGGAAAACTAGTGCCAGTGTTGCATGAAGGCGCAGGTGACGTAGCGCTTATCACAGCGGTAAGATCAGATGTACGAGCTCCCGCCGTTACATAGTAGAGATTCACTGTTTTCTTCGATGTCCCATAAGCCCCCACGGCCCCAATAAGTAACCCCACGGCCAACACAGCCAATTTGATCTGTTTCATGTCAATAAAATTTAGAGAGTAAATAAATCAGAGAGTGAAAATTGTATAAATGGAAGCCGGTAAAACGGCTTCCAAACCTAATGTGTGGATCTATGAAAGTTGAATCTGATCATAGGAAGGCGGAGCGTTTCTTAAATGCCGCTGATAGAAAATGATCCCCAGGACATTCACAGTTACAAAAAATAAATTGAAATAAAGATGTTGCATCCACGTCAGCGTTGGAAATACGCCGCCGCATGAGCAGGGCACATGATCAAAAACATCCAGCTTGATCAGCGCGATATAACCCGTAAAAACCAGTAATAATACCAAAGAACTATATAATCCAACCAGTAAAGTTCGTCTGAAAATGAGCAGGCCGGCAATGATGAACTGCAAAGCGGGAAGACCCCAGACCAGCGCCGCCGAATACTTGTCGTCGAAAGGCTGGTCGTTCATCTGGACAAGGAACAGCTTGTAGTCCATCAGTTTGGTCGTAGCCGCATATACGAAAAGTGAAAACAGAAGAAGGACGATCATCTCCATAATCCATTTGCGGTACATAGAATATGGTTTTTTAAAGTTGGACAATCTAAGTAGCTTGATGCGTTGTAATGAATTGGATGCGTGTATAATGGCGCGGTTTTTCTGAACATTCATGCCTGTAAGTTTCTCTCGACCTCTTATTGTAAATATAGTTTCCTAATATGACTTTCCAGTTGCCGATTTGACCTATTCCTTTGCAATTTTAGCAGGCTTCGATCAATTCTCTCCGGAAGTCGCTCGGCGACAGCTTGTAGTAATTCGAAAACATCCGTGAAAACCCGGCAGCGCTTTCGTAGCCTACTTCCCAAGCGATCTCATGCACCGGCAGCTCGGTTTTTACAAGCAGCCTGCGGGCTCTTTCCAGCCGCAGCTCGCGGATGTAATCGGCCAGCTGGTGATGGAATATTCTTTTGTAGCCCCGCCGCAGCTGTGTGGGCTGGATCCCGAAACGTTTGGCGAGGATCTGGATGGATAATTTTTTGTCGATGTTATCATGGATGTAGTCTTTTATTTTTTTATAAACCGGGTAGTCGCGGTGGTAAATGCTGGGATCTTCCTTGCGGTAAGCCGCCCCCATATCATCCAGCGTTTTAAAGAGCAGGTCCAGCAGCAGCACCTGGCGTTTCAGCTGCCATATCTCCCCGGAGAGCTGTGTTTGCTCCAGCTCGGCCAGCTGTTGCCTGCTGGCGGCGTTGATGTTACCGGGGCGCGGCGCTTCGTAGGGATTGCTGATGCAGGTCTCGTCCAGCTGGCTGAAGATGCTGGGCCCCAGCTGGAGCAGCAGCAGGCGGTTATGCCCCGGCTGCAGGCGCAGGCTGTGCTGCTCGGGTTGAAGGCTCAGCAGGCTGTATTGCTGTTCCCGCAAAGGCAACGGGTTGTGCCCTTCGGTTTGCAACATTATTCCGCCCTGCAGGGTGTAGATCATGACCACCGAGGTTTGCGGCAGGTTCACCGGGATGGTAAAGGCGGATTCGGTCTCGAAATCGTACAGCCATCCAAGGGTGTACTGATCTGAGAAGTGCTGGGCAAGTATCTGCCCGGCAAAGTGCCGGCTGTGTGTTGCGCATGCGTCCTGAACACGGCCGGCCGGCAGGTTGGCGGGAATCGTTTTGCTGAATGGGAATGCAGGCCCCAGCAGG
>CBFHAF010000121.1:0-9226 GCA_965653435.1 uncultured Chitinophaga sp. | reverse complement strand
ACTTCGGTCACCTGAAGAAGAAATGGAACCCGAAGATGCTGCCTTATATTTTCGCTGAAAAGAAAGGTATCCACATCATCGACCTGAACAAAACTGTTGAAGGCCTTCAGGAAACAGCCGCTGCGCTGAAATCCATCGCCAAAAGCGGTAAAAAGATCATGTTCGTTGCTACCAAGAAGCAGGCGAAAGAGATCGTTGCAGAAGCTGCAAAACGCGTGAACATGCCTTACGTTACCGAAAGGTGGCTGGGTGGCATGCTTACCAACTTCGCGACCATCCGCAAGAGCGTTAAGAAAATGCAGAGCATTGAAAAAATGCTGGCGGACGGTACTTTCGACAACATCACCAAAAAAGAGCGCCTCACGCTCTCCCGCGATAAGGACAAAATGGAAAAAGTGCTGGGCGGTATTGCCCAACTGGCACGTGTTCCGGCTGCCCTCTTCATCGTAGACATCAGCCATGAGCACATCGCCCTGGCCGAAGCAAAACGTCTCGGTGTATCCACTTTCGGTATGGTTGATACCAACTCCGATCCTACCAAGGTTGACTTTGCGATCCCCGCAAACGACGACGCCACTAAATCCATCGCTATCATCGTTAGCTACATTGCTGCAGCTATCGCTGAAGGCCTGGCAGAAAGAGCCGTTGAGAAAACCGACGAGGTAGAAGAAGAAGAAACAGACAACAAACTGCGCAAGTTTGAGCTGGAAGGCGGCGACGAGCGCGGTGAGCGCGGACGCAGGCCTGGTGGCCCCGGTGGCAGAACCGGCGGTCCGGGTGGCCAACGTGGTCCTGGCGGCCCCGGTGGTAACCGCGGCGGCGGCGGCAACCGTCCTGGTGGCGGTGGCGGCAGAAGCGGCGGCGGTAATCGTCCCGGTGGCGGCGGCAGCCGTCCTGGTGGTGGCAACCGTCCCGGCGGCGGCGGCGGATTCCGTCCCTCCGGTGCAGGCAGACCTGGTCCGGCCAGATAATTGAACATAAGTCAATATCAATAGTGAATCGTGAATGATACCTGTCGTTCACGATTCACATTATACCCCTCCCGGTAAATTCTTCATAAAACATTAACATATAAACTGATTATATACGATGGCAACAATTACAGCCGCTGAAGTAAACAAACTGCGTCAGCAAACAGGAGCCGGAATGATGGATTGCAGGAAAGCCCTGGTTGAAACTGACGGCGATTTCGAAAAAGCAGTGGATTACCTGCGTAAAAAAGGTCAGAAAGTAGCTGCGCTCCGTTCAGACCGTGAGACCAAAGAAGGCGTTGTGATCGCAAAAACCGCTGCTGACGCGAAAGCCGGCGTGGTGGTGCTGCTGAGCTGCGAAACCGACTTTGTGGCCAAAAACGAAGATTTCGTGAAATTCGCCCAGTCTATTGCAGACCTGGCGCTGGCTAACAATATCCAGACCGTTGAGGCCCTGAACGCTGCTCCCCTGGACGGCGCTACTGTTGCCGACAAGGTGAACGACCAGGTGGCCAAGATCGGTGAAAAGATCACCCTGAGCCGTTTTGAAAGGGTTGAAGCCGCTTCCGTTACCGCTTACATCCACGGTAATTACCGTATGGGCGTGCTAGTAGGCTTCAGCAAACCCGTTTCTGAAGAAGTAGGTAAGGACATCGCTATGCAGATCGCAGCTATGAACCCCATCGCTGTGGATGCAGACGGCGTTCCCGCTGAACTGGTTGCCCGTGAGAAAGAGATCGCCATCGAGCAGATCAAAGCTGAAGGCAAACCCGCTGAAATGGCTGAGAAGATCGCTACCGGCAAGATCCAGAAGTTCTACAAAGAAAGCACCCTGCTGCAGCAAGCCTTCGTAAAAGACGGCAACAAATCCGTTGCAGACCACCTGAAGAGCGTGGACGGCGAGCTGAAAGTGACCACTTTCAAACGCGTAGCATTAGGATAATAACTTTTAATGATATAAAAGGAGAGAATGGAAAAATTCTCTCCTTTTTTTTGCTTATCCGTATTCAGGGAATAATTTTGGGATCGGAATTGTATATTAGCACTATTCGAGAATAAGGAGTATTAGATCTTTCAATAATCATAGCTGACATGTTGCCAAAGTACAAACGAATTTTGCTCAAGCTGAGTGGGGAATCCCTGATGGGAGACAGCAATTATGGAATCGACCCGAAAGTAATATCCCAGTATGCACAGGATATTAAGGCGGTAACCGACCTGGGGGTGCAGGTTGCCATTGTGATAGGCGGGGGGAATATTTACCGCGGGATGAACGAAGCGGAAACCGGTATTGAGCGGGCACAAGGCGACTATATGGGCATGCTGGCCACGGTGATCAACGGGATGGCCATGCAAAGCGGGCTGGAACGCGCCGGGATGTATACCAGGCTGCAGTCTGCCATAAAAATGGAGCAAATTGCGGAACCTTATATCCGCCGCCGGGCCATCCGCCACCTCGAAAAAGGCCGCGTGGTGATATTCGGGGCCGGTACAGGCAACCCGTATTTTACGACAGATACCGCGGCTTCGCTCCGCGCGATCGAGATCCAGGCCGACGTGATCCTGAAAGGCACCCGTGTGGATGGTATTTATACCGCCGACCCGGAAAAAAATCCTACAGCGACCAAATTTGAGACCATCACTTTTTCTGAAGTATACCAGAAATCCCTGAATGTAATGGACATGACCGCCTTTACATTATGCCAGGAAAACAACCTGCCTATCATCGTGTTTGACATGAACAAGATAGGTAACCTTCTGCATGTGATCATGGGAAGGAATGTGGGAACACTGGTGAAGGGGTGACCCGGAAAAACAGAGATATTTAAAAAGCCGGGGCTCCCCCGGCTTTTTTAGTGGCCTGAAAATACCGGAAGCCAATAAGAGGACCAAACCGGCATGTTACTCCCCCCTGACCTGAGATCCCGCATACAGGATCAAGAGCTGCCTGGCCATGTAGCGGCATTATGATGAACAAGCACTGCCTCGACAAAAATGAATGCATCCGCGGTACTGCACCGGCCCGAGGAAACCGCCACCTGCGCGTGCCGGGTACACTTGTGCTTGAGCGTATCGCTATTCCTGTGTACCCGGAAACCCAATGCCTCACGTGGCTCCGACGGCCAGACAGAAGCCGCCACCGGCATATGCAGGGGCTGTGACTGCCTGAAGGGCTGCTCCGATTCCCTTTATTTCCTTCCAATGAACATTATTACCGGACGGGCCGAAAATTGCATCCGGCGCAAGCAGCATGTGGCAAAGCAGCGGCTGTCTAAACCCAATTAATCCCTCTTCCCCCGTCCCCTGGGAGTTGATAAAGCCGGGCACGCCGGCAAGATACCCGCGTATTCCCGGCCTTGTGCTTATGAAGAATATTCCAGGGGAAGATTCCCCCGGACTGTCATGGATCTTGAAGTGTTTGAACGAATACCCGACATGTGATGTAAAAAGGCAAGCAGCCGGAAACTTCGCGCTTACATTTTCCGCTATCCTGGCTGTTCCCGGCAACAAAAACGGGCCGCATCAAAGGCTGACTTAAAATCGGTGATGATCAACCCCATGCCGGTTTTCCTGCCCGGCGGCTTACAGTGGCTGCTATCCACCGGAAGCACCTGCATTCCGGCTGCTTCATATATATGGTATAACCATGAACTTTTCTCTTTCATACGGGTAACGGATAATGCTTCAGACCTCCGTTTCTTTTCCTTCAGGCCGGCTGCATAGCATCTTGCGGAAGAATACGGGTATTCTTCCGGCGTAGCGCACAACCCGGTACTGACGGGCGCCTCATGCAGCAGGTCGATCATTTCGCCTGCTCGTTCCGGGGAAACGATAGAAGTTGTTCCGGGGTTCTTCTCCCAAAAATGGTATAACCGGTCGTTCCTGCTGCTTTTATATTTTTCCAGTTCCGGAGAGCGGATGCAGCGGAGCCTGTGCTTGATCTGCTGTGCGATAAACTTCAGCATCATCTGCCGGATGTTTTTTGTTTCCCAGGCTGGTCGCTTTTTCCACAGCAGGTGAAATTCATCGTCGAGGATAACGAATCCATACAGCCAGATCCTTTGCTCAAGGGTGAGGAAGGCAAGGCTTTGCAGCACGATCTGTTTATGTTCATCTGCCTTCAGCAACAGCTTCCCCTGCCGGCAACAAGCGGTAAAAAGTTCCATATTCCCAGCTCCTTTTGGTTTCCCCATTCCGGTGTCCCGGTTGCATGCGCGTGTTTTGTTCCTTTCCCTTTTTGGACTTTCCATTTCAGTTTCCCGGTTGCATGCGGCTGTTTTGTTTCTTGTTCCCTGCTCTTTGTGGCTTTCCTTTTCAATCCCCCGGTTGCTTGCGACTGTTTGTTCTTCGCTCCTTATGGCTTTCGTTTCCGGTTGCATGAGATAGTTTTGTTCCCTGTTTCAAGTGGTTTTCATTTCAGTTTTCCAGTTGCACGCGACTGTTTGTCCTTTGTTCCTTGTGGGTTTTCCGTTTAGTTTTCCCGGTTGCATGCACCTGTTTTTTCTTTGCTTCCTGAGGCTCTCGGCGTCGATTTTCCGTTTGCTGCGACTGTTTTGTCATTTGCTCCGTGGACTTCCCGTCTAGTTTTCCCGGTTGCATGCACCTGTTTTTTCTTTGCTCCCTGAGGCTTTCGGTGACCAATTTCCGTTTGCCTGCGACTGTTTTGTTCCTTGCTCCTTGTGGGCTTCCCGTTTCAGTTTTCCGGTTGCTTGCGACTATTTGTATTTAGCGCTCCCGTGCGGCTGAAGTTCTTTTAAGTGTTTTTTATTGCAAGACTTGTCAATCCCGCATCTGAATCAAGCACCTGCGGCAGCTATCGTGCAGCCGGATCCATTGTTGCGAGGCATTCTACTGCCTTCTTAATGCAACCGATTCAGTCCCGGTGCCAGGAAGAAATATTACGTACAAGCAATCCCGTTAGACTTACATCCGCAGGCATTTATCGTTTATCCCACTAAAAAATTTCCCGCTTCCACTGGGAGAAGAACTGCCCGTAGGGCCATCCTGCAGCCAAAAATACTTCCAGGCGTTTATAGTTTTGCCCAACCCAAAGTTCTTCCTCCTCTCCTGGATCAGGTTTGCACAAGTTATTTGCCCGGGATTCAGCACGCCTGACCGACCGGATTCTCTCCCGGTGCCTGCTATTGACATAAGCTTTCACAAAATTGCCAGGCTATTACAGGGCAAGGAGCTGCTTATACAGGCAAACCCCGTCCGACCTGAATTCTTCCAGGCGATTATCTTTATCTCTCGCAAAGGTTACCCTCCCCGTTTAAATTTTTAAGCGGGTAACAAAAGGGGATCATTGGCCGGGAATGGCCGCCCCTGGCGGATAGCCGGCGATGCATTGTTGTACAAAAGATGTCCTGCTGCTCGTGCTTGACGAATCAACCCGGCGTAAGCAGCATGAGTATGCCTACGTATGAGCCGGATACACCCTAACCCCTTAATGTGTGTTGATGCAAAGCCGCGGCAAAATCATCTGCCGGCCATCCACCCGGAGCAAGCCATCGCCCGGTTCAATGATGATCCCTCAGGCCCTTCAGGCTGAGACCATGGCCTGAGATCTTTCTATGGAAGAGTGGCAACCTTTAAAATGACCCGATAGTTTTGTGAGAATATCACCGGCGCCCTGGTAAACCGGCAGGTTGGTTTTAGCAGGAATGCCCGCAGGCGTTGATTTTCCGCCATTGATCGTTTTGCGTGGTTTGATCTTTTTCATCAGAGATACCTTATAGTGTTGTGAAAAAAGCTGGCCTGGCATCACAACGGGTTAACAATATTTTTTTATTCCCTGGCCGATATTTACGGCGCTATATACGCGGCGTAACGGGTTAACAATGATAATAACACCTGCAATTTAAGAAGCAGGATCGATATAAAAGCCGTTCACTTTATTCATTTCATGAGGCGGTGTTAACACCGGAGAGGTTGCGCGGAAACCTGGTAAATTCCCGGGGATACAAGAGAAAAAACCGACGTGGCTGTTTTGCCGGCTGCGTGAAAATACTTACCGGAAAGGGTTCTGCAACAAGAGGATCAATCCTGCGGTTTCACTGATCAATGTACAGGCAGGCAGATCGGGAATCTCAACAAACCCGCTCAGGCGGCCTCATCATCCGCATCCACCAACAGCGTGTACTCAAATGACGTATACGTTTCCCCGTCGCTTGCCACTGATATCGTTCCATCCATCTTTTCAATGAAGTCCTTGCAGATGATCAGCGCAAGGCCGGCACCACGGCCTGTTTCCCTGGTAATCGCACCCGGTACGCGATAAGTGAAGATATAAGGCATGTCTATTTCCGTGATCCCGCTGCCCCCGTTCGTGACCGTGACCACTATACGGTCGCCCTGCCGGCGTGCTACGATAGAAACGGGGCTTCCGCGGTACGAGTACTTGATCGCATTATGCAGCAGGTTCCGGTTCACAAATTGCAGCATTTCACGATCGGCCCTCACCGTCAGCCCCTCCGGTATCTTCAGTTCCATAGCCAGCGCCTTATCCCTGATATCCGCCATCATCGGCTCTTTCACCTCGTCCCAAAGATCCTGCAGCGAATGGGCCCCGGCCTTGTAGACGAAGCCGCTCAACTGCGTTTTGATCCAGCTCAGCACTGTTTCAAAGAGCTGCAGCGTTTCTTCCGCCTGGGAACATATGCTGTTGGCAATCTCCCGGAACTCGTCCGGCCTGATGTCTTTCCGCTCGAAAAGCTGTGCCACGTTGATCATGTTGCTCAGCGGCATCCTGAAATCATGGGCAAGGATAGACAGCAGCTTGTTCTTGAAATCGTCGTGCCGTTGCAGCTGCCGGTTCTTGTCCATCATCATCCTGTTCACCTCCTTCAGGCGTTTGGCGCTCGTGCGCGATTCCTTCGTGGATTTGTAATAGATATACACCAAACCCGCGGCCAGCAAGCTGCACACCGCGAGAAAAACAATGATCATCAGCCGGTGCCGGCCTTCCAGTTTATCCGAAACGGCGGTCTGCTCCTTCAGCTCGTTATTCAGCCGCAAGGCCCGCAGTTCCTGTTCCTGCATGAACGATTCCATGTAATCCTGCTCTCCCTGCGTGCGGAGGTCTTCCTGGTGCGTTGCTATTTCGCAAAGCACGTCCGCATAAGGAATTGCCAGGGCCGGGCTTACCGCCTTGTAATACCGGTAAAGGGAAGCAACAGGGCGCACCATCAGCTTTTTGTAACCACCCAGTATGGCCGCGTCCAGCATATCTTTTTTATAGGTGATGGAATCGCCCCTGCCGGCATAGCCGGAATAGATGTCCATCTGCGCATTTGCATACAGGGCAAGGTAGGCGTACCCCTGCTCAACGGAATGCCTTGCGAGCTGTTTAAGTTTTTGCATGGCACGGTCCAGCCGTCCGGCCTTTACTTCTTCGTGGGCGAGGAAGAGGCCGGTATAGGTGATGATCCGGTCGTCGTGATAACGGGTGGCAATGTCGCGGGCTTTTTGCAGCGCCCAGCGGGCAGAGTCTTGCCGGAGACTGTCTTCCGCGAAAACGAGGTAATAATTGGCCAGCATGGAAGCCCATACGGAATCCTTCAGCAGGCGGCTGCCCACGCCCATGGATTCTTCCATGTAAGGAACAGCCAGCTCGTCCTTCCCTTCGTAATGATAGTAGCTGCCGATGCAATAGAGGGCCTGGCAAATACCCGCAGAATCGCCGAGGTTGCGGTAACGCATTAGGCCTTCAAGGTAAAAGCGGTGTGCCAGCTTGCTGTTGTTCTGAAACGAGAAGCTGGCGCCAAGGTTCATATATGCATCCGCTAATCCTTTATGGTAGCGGATCCTGAGGGCAAGGGCCTTGGCTTGTTCGGCGTAGATGTAGGTGCTGTCCAGCTGGTGCACGAGTGAAAGGGCGCTGATGCGGTTGAGCAGGTCTGTGTACTGGGCGCTGTCTTTCACCTGCCCGCTGTGCAGGGTGGATTTAAGGGAGCGGATCAGTTGTTGCTGGCCGAGGGCGGGGTTTGATAGCATAAATATGCAGCAGAGCAGCGGAAGCAGGCGGATATTGCTCCCGTTGAGGAAGATCCGGGGCAGGGGATTTTTTGTCATGATCTATAGTGTGTACCCGAAGATTTTATATGCGGCATTGTCAAAAACCACTTTGGTTGCGGCCCGGAGCCGGTTTTTGCTACTATAATTTACGTAAAACGGTTGGAATTATTGGTATTTCAATATGGGGGGAATTCCCGATATAAAATGTTAACCGGTTGCTAACGGTGGTTTGTTCAAGAAATGAACAAGGAGGAAAATAAAGTCTTGAAAATGAACAAACTGAACGACTTTAGATCGATTGCAGCGCAGTAATTTACGGTCTGTCATTAGATTTTATCGAGGTTGTTCCCGACAGAGCGTTCCAAAAGACCCTGCCATGAAAGTCCAAGCCCCCGGGATTCATCTCTCCGATACCCATCCTGACAACCAGGAATGACAGCCAACAAACCGTTTTTTAACCAAACCTCCTATAACATGGAAAACTTGCAAGTACACAACTACGGTTGCCAGGAACTGGATGCAACCACGACCAGGGAAGTTAACGGCGGATTCCTCTCACTGGGTATCACCAACGTTAATGGCAAAATCACTATCGGCGGCCAGCTCGACACCAATGCCCTCCTCTCCAGCCTGCCCGGTCTCCCCGGAACCGGCGGCGGTATTCCCGGCGTTGGCGGTCTCGGCAGCCTGCTCGCCCCTGTTACCAACCTGCTGAACAGCCTCCTCGGCGGCCTCGGCGGCGGCATACTGGGCTAGTACCCGTTAACCGGTTTAAAACCAGGTGGCGCCCCCGGTACAGGGCGTCACCTTCTTTTCATTTCTCTTTTCACCACTAAAATCCATTCTTATGCAAAACCTCCAGTCCCATTTCTTCGGATGCGAAGAACTCACCACAACAGACGCCGGCAATATCAACGGCGGGCTTGACCTGGGCGGCATAGGCGGTCTTGACGGTATCCTCGGCACCGTTACCAGCCTCGTTAACGGACTGCTCGGCGGAATAGGCGGCGGAGATCCCAGCATACCCGGCGTGGGCGGTCTCGGCGACATCCTCGGCACCGTCAACAACCTGGTGAACAGCCTGCTGGGCGGGCTCGGGCTCGGCGACGTCGTTAATCCATTGTAAACGGGCCAGCCCGTCAAATTGTGTTACCAGACAGATCAACGGACAGCGGTAACTAAACAAACAGAACAATCTTTAAAGACTGGCGTGCGATAATACGTCAGTCTTTTTTATG
>CBFHAF010000120.1:0-9254 GCA_965653435.1 uncultured Chitinophaga sp. | reverse complement strand
AGCCAGGCGCTTGGGCTCAATGGGCTTCAGCAGGTAATCCAGCGCGTTATACTCAAACGCTTTGAGGGCGTATTCGTCGTAAGCCGTGGTAAAGATCACCTGGGGCGTCCTTTCCAGTTCCGCCAGCAGGTCGAAGCCGGTCTTATCCGGCATCTGGATGTCCAGGAACAGCAGGTCGGGCCGCAGCGATTCTATCTTTTCCATGCCGTCTTTCGCATTCACCGCTTCCCCAACCACCACGATCTCCGGATGGTCCGCCAGCAACTTCTTGAGTTCGCTCCTGGCCAGTCGTTCATCGTCTATGATCAATGCTTTTTTCATGATACAGTCTGTCTTTTTCGGTTGATGATGTGATTTTCGTCCAAAAGACGCTTTAAATATACTGAAATTCAGATAGTTAGAGTATAGGCATTTGTACTTTGGCTTCTACCATGGCATTGTCCAGGTTATAGATCTCGAAAGAAGCCCTTTTCCCGAACAGGATACCAAGGCGCTGCCGGGTACTTGCGAGGCCAAAACCGTTGCCATTCAGGTCTTCCACGATCTGCCCCGTATTCCTGATCGTGATCTCGTGGCGCATATCATGCACGTGCGAGCCTATCAGGATCAGCCCCCCGTTCACTTCCCGCGAAATGCCGTGCTTGATGGCGTTTTCCACCAGGGTCTGCAACATCAGCGGCGGCACAGGCAATTCCAGCGTTTCCGGGTCTATATCGTATTGCACCTTCAACCTCTCCTCGAACCGGATATTCTCCAATGCAAGATAATCTTTTACTATGCTCAGTTCGTTTTCCAGGCTCACGGTCTCCGCTTTGTCCGCCTGCATGGAATTGCGCAGGATATTGCTCAGTTCCGTGATGGCGGTACGCGCGCGGCGCGGGTTTTCGTCTACCAGCGCACGGATGCTGTTGAGTGCGTTGAAGATAAAATGCGGGTTCAGCTGGCTTTTGATCGTTTTCAGCTCCAGCGTACGCACGGTGGCCTCAAGCTTAAGCTGGCCCACCTGCGAATTGCGGCTCTCTTCCACGTAATGCCAGAGAAAGTAGATCACCGCCCAAAGCGCCATGAACAAAGTCTGGGAAAAAGAGGCCCTCACCCAGCTGTCCTTAAAATCGCCTTCCAGCGGGGCCGGCAGCAAAAAGTGCGAAACGCAGGCCAGGAGGAACGAAGCGACAACCGAGCACACCAGGATGCCGAAAAAAAAGTAAACTGCTACGTTTTCAAAGGGCTTCTCGATCCATTTGTATTTGACGATAACCGTCCTGAAACCATGCGAGATAATGATCCCCAGCACTGCATATGAAAAGATGTACAGCACCTGCACTGCGTCTATCTGTGCGAAAAAAAAGCCGAAGAACAAGAAAAGAAAGGCGTTAGCTCCCCACCCGAGTATCTGGCACCACCAATATTTTGATATGCGTTTAAACATCCATGAAAAGTTAGCAAAGTCTTATGATAAACTTCGCGTCCTGACCAAAAATACCACCTGGCCCACAGGCGGGGAACCCAATTTTTATCAATGGTTGTAGGGGCGTTTAAGTGGGAGGGCTCAGAATAAGCGTAAAAACATGTATTTTTGGGCATTAAACCCTAATGCTGATATGGAAATTACGGCCGGTCAATTACTGAGCCAGATCGAATACCCGTCTGATCTGCGAAAATTGAGCAAGGAGCAGCTGCACCAGGTGTGCGACGAGCTGCGCCAGTTCATTATTGACGTAGTGAGTGTACACGGCGGCCACTTCGGGGCCAGCCTGGGTGTGGTGGAGCTTACCGTAGCGCTGCATTACGCATTTAATACGCCTTACGACCAGCTGGTGTGGGACGTGGGCCACCAGGCCTACGGGCATAAGATCCTCACCGGCCGGAAGAACGTGTTCCATACCAACCGGAAATACAAAGGCATCAGCGGTTTCCCCAACCGCGGCGAAAGCGAATACGACACTTTCGGGGTAGGCCACTCCAGCACCTCCATCGGGGCCGCGCTGGGCATGGCCATCGCCTCTAAAAATAAAGGTGAGCACGACCGGCAGCATATTGCCGTGATCGGCGACGGCGCCATGACGGCCGGTATGGCCTTCGAAGCGCTGAACCACGCAGGCGTATCCAATGCCAACCTGCTGATCATCCTGAACGACAACTGCATGTCCATAGACCCCAACGTGGGCGCCCTCAAGGAATACCTGACCGATATCACCACTTCCCATACCTATAACAAGTTCCGCGACGATGTGTGGAACCTGCTCGGGAAGCTGCCTATCGGCAAGAATTTCACCAGGGACATGGCATCCAAGCTGGAAGCCAGCGTAAAAGGCATGGTGTCCAAATCCAGCAACCTGTTCGAAAGCCTCAACCTGCGCTATTTCGGCGCGATAGACGGGCATAACATCACCAAACTGGTGGATACCCTGCAGGACCTGAAGGACATCCCGGGCCCCAAACTGCTGCATATCAACACCACCAAAGGGAAAGGATATGCCCTGGCTGAAAAGGACCAGACCAAGTGGCACGCTCCCGGACTGTTCGACAAGATCACCGGCGAGATCTACAAAAAGGTCATAGAAACCCCGCAGCCGCCCAAATACCAGGACGTTTTCGGCCATACCATCATCGAGCTGGCCGAACAGAATAAAACCATCATGGGCATAACGCCCGCCATGCCTTCCGGCTCTTCCCTGAAATGGATGATGGAGCAGATGCCGGACCGCGCAATAGACGTAGGCATCTGCGAACAGCATGCCGTAACGCTCTCCGCCGGGCTTGCCACGCAAGGAATGACGGTGTTCTGCAACATCTACTCCTCTTTCATGCAACGGGCTTACGACCAGGTGGTGCACGATGTGGCCATCCAGCACCTGCC
The DNA here is from genome assembly GCA_965653435.1 of uncultured Chitinophaga sp. Taxonomy (GTDB): domain Bacteria; phylum Bacteroidota; class Bacteroidia; order Chitinophagales; family Chitinophagaceae; genus Chitinophaga. Next base: position 6,394 of record CBFHAF010000120.1, on the reverse strand, counting down.
TGTTATCTTCTGCCTGGACAGGGCAGGCCTTGTAGGGGAAGACGGCGCCACGCACCACGGCGCTTACGACATTCCTTACATGCGCTGCATCCCGAACATGATCGTGAGCGCACCCATGAACGAAGAAGAGCTCCGCAACCTGATGTATACCGCACAGCTGCCGTCCAACAAATCGCCCTTCGTGATCCGCTACCCGCGCGGCGAAGGCGTGATGCCGGACTGGCGCAGGCCTTTCGCCGAAATAAAAGTAGGCACCGGCCGCAAGATCCAGGACGGGCGCGACGTTGCCATTCTTTCCATCGGCCACCCGGGCAACTTTGTGACCGAGGCCATGAAAGAACTGATGACGGACGGGCTGCAGCCCGCGCATTACGATATGCGTTTCGTGAAACCGCTGGATACAGCCATGCTGCACGACATCTTCCAGCGTTACGACCGTGTGATCACCGTTGAGGACGGTGCGCTCCAGGGCGGCTTCGGCAGCGCGGTGCTGGAATTCATGGCAGACAATGACTATAAAGCGGAAGTAAAACGCCTGGGCATCCCCGACCGTTTGATCGAGCATGGGAAACCCGCCGAGCTGCAGCGCGAAGCAGGCTACGATGCCGCAGCGATTGCGTCAACCGTACGCGAGATGCTTGGCAGTAAAATAACCGTTCACTCCAGCTTATAAAAAGGCCGTATACGTCCCGGGCCTTTGGTTCCGGGACGTCTTCCATCATGCGCGACCTCTACATACAACTACGCATTACCCGCATCATCCAGGAAACGCCGGACACCTTCACTTATCATTTTGAAAGTGCGGACGGGAAGCCGGTGAAATATCTTGCCGGGCAGTTCCTCACTTTCCTGGTGCAGCTGCATGGCACCGAATACCGCCGTTCCTACTCACTCAGCTCCACGCCGGGCATAGACGATTTCCTGGCAGTTACCGTCAAACGCATTGCCAACGGGGAAATTTCCCGCTACATCCTCCGCAGCTGGATGCTGGGCGATGTGGTCACTTCGTTGTTGCCGTCCGGGCGCTTTACGCTGGACAGCGAGCCGGCGCTTCACCGCGATATCATCCTGCTGGGCGCGGGCAGCGGCATCACTCCCCTCTTCTCCATCCTGCAACAGGCCCTGCATACCGAAAAGGCGGCGCATCTCACGCTCATTTACAGCAACCGCGACGAGAAGAACGCCATCTTCCGTGAACGGCTCCTTGAGCTCCAATCGGCGTTCCCGGAGCGTTTCACCATCGTATGGCTTTACAGCGACCCGGCCGATGCTTCCGGCGTATACAGGCGTATGAGCAACAGCCTGCTGGAAATGATCGCGCCGAAACACCTGCACTACCCGCGGGAAGTGGCGCAGTTCTACATATGCGGCCCGGTGGAATACATGCGTATGGCGCAGTTCACGCTTATTTTCATGGGCTTCCGGGAAGACCAGCTGCATAAAGAGAACTTCGTGGTGAATACCGAAGCGAAAATCGCGCGCGTACAGATACCGCAGGATACCACTCCCAGGAAGGTACACCTGAAACATGAAGGCCATGTGCAGACGCTGATGGTGCCCGGCAATGAAAACATCCTGCACGCGGCGCTGCGCCAGCAGGTCGCCCTGCCTTACAGCTGCAAAGGCGGCGTTTGCGGTTCCTGCATTGCCACCTGCACGCAGGGAAAGGTCTGGATGTCCGTCAACGAAGTGCTGACCGAAAAAGAGCTGGCAAAGGGGCTCGTACTTACCTGCACCGGCTACGCGCAGACAGATGAAGTAATGCTGGAGTGGTAGTGAAATGCAAATATATTTGTGCCTCAAACCCGCTACAGGTCTAAATTGGCCAGGTCCCTGAAATTACCTACATTCAGTACTCAAACTACTGAGATGAGCCATACTGCGTTGAGAACCGCAAGCCTTTTCCTGGTCTTCGGGCTTCTATGGCTGGCGGGTTACAACCATCTACTGGTACTGCTTGCAAAGTTATTCCCAAGTGCGGCCCCCGGTGTGCTGCCCTACTTCATAAATGCATCGTTTATTGCTGTTTCCGCTGTTCTCATCTACTTCATTATCCGGCACCATCTCTCCCGTAGCAATACCTATTCCACCCAATACCGCCAGCTGTTTTACGAGCACCCGGTGCCGATGTGGATCTACCAGTGGGGCACGCTGAAATTCCTGGCGGTGAATAATGCAGCGGTCAGCAAATACGGTTTCAGCAGGAAAGAATTCGAAGCGATGGATATCCTTTCCATCCGCGAGCCATCGTCTATCCCCGCCGTACTGGACGATGTGAACCGTACCAATAAGAACCTGGACTACCGCGGTATCTGGCAGCACAGGAAAAAGAACGGCGAATTGTTTTACGTGGAATTGTATTCCCATACCACCCGTTATAATGGCAAAGAAGCGCGTATCGTGATGGCAATAGATATTGATTCGGAAGTGCGCACCACCATCAAAGCAAAAGATATCGGCACGCGTTACGAGTTGCTGGCGCAGGTCACGCAGGACTGCATCTATTACTGGGACCTGCCTTCAGGGCGGGTCACGCGTAACCATGGGCCTGCGACCATGTTCGGCTACAAGGAGGAAGAAACGGTGGAGCATGTGGATTGGTGGAAGGAGAGAGTTCATCCTGAAGATATTCAGCAGGTAATGGATTCTTTCAGGGAGAGCCTGCTAAGCCGGGGCATGCACTGGAACGCGGCATACCGTTTCCGTTGCGCGGACGGGAGCTACAAGTATGTGCTGGACCGCGCGCATATCCTCTACAACGATCATGGGGAGGCCATGCGCGTGATCGGGGCCATACAGGATGTGGATGAGTCCATGCGGCACGAGGAAGAGCGCCGGCAGTTCATCCGCTTGCTGCAGGAACAGAATGAAAAGCTCCAGGAAATTGCGCGGATCAATTCACATGAAATACGGCGGCCTGTGTCCAACATCATGGGCATCCTGGCCATGCTGGACCTGGAAAAGAATGAACCTGGGCTGAACGGCCGGCTGTTCGGGCTCCTGCAGCAAAGCACGGCAGAGCTGGACGCCACCCTGTTCAGGATACGGGACAAACTGCAGCAAATGAGAGAATAATAAAACCCGGGCTAGCGGAACGATTCAAACCGGGAAAACTCCCCTTTCAGCTCATCATGTAATTTGTGAAATACCTGCATGCGGTCGTTCAGCCGGTCGTAGTCATCTACGGGCCTGTCGTGGTGAATGATTGCCGGGCGGCCGTAACCCATCGATTTTGCGGATTGTTTCAGATCGTGGAACATTTCATCGGCTACTTCCAGCTGGCGGATGAACTGGTTCTGAAAGTGCTCTATTTCCACCATTCTTTCATGGTTGGCCTGGCGGGCGCCGGCCATTTCTTCTAACCTGCTTCTCATTGTGCGCAGGCTGCCGCGCACCTGGTCTACTTCGCCTTTCCAGGCGCTCAGCTGTGCCTGCAGGTCAGATGACTGTGTTGGTACTTCCATGAGATATTGATTTAAGTTAAATGTTTGACGAACGTAACCATCATACATCCATGCTGTTAAGTCAATATGTCCATTCCCTTCACTTCTAATTTACGACACTTTTCATTACGGGGAAAAATAAACCCGGTGGAATTTATCCACCGGGCTGAAGCCTTTCTACACGGCCATCGGCAGGTCCATGAGCAGGAATTCCGTATTCTCCAATGTTGTAACATTCAATTTTTCCAGGTCTGAAACTGCAATGGCATCGCGCGCCCGGAGGGTTTCTCCGCCCGCTTCGAGGCTGCCGGAAAGCACCAGCAGGTATACACCGTTGCCTTCCAGCTTTGGCTCGTATTCAAACTGCCGGCCTTTATCGAAATTGCCGAGGCTGAACCAGGCGTCCTGGTTGATCAGCAGTGTATCGCTGCCCTCTTCCGGCGATACCACCAGTTGCAGTTTGTTCCCGCGCCCGGCGGGGTCAAATGTTTTCTGTTCGTAACGCGGCGCGATGTCGCGCTTTTTGGGGAACAGCCATATCTGCAGGAATTTCACCGGTTCCGTTTTCGAAGCGTTAAACTCTGAGTGCTGTATGCCCGTGCCTGCGCTCATGATCTGCACATCGTGCTGGTTGATGATCTTGTGGCGGCCGGTATTGTCCTTATGTTCCAGCGCGCCGCTCAGGGGAATGCTGATGATCTCCATGTTGTCGTGCGGATGCGCGCCGAAGCCCATCCCGCCTTTCACAGTGTCGTCATTCAGCACGCGCAATGCACCAAAGTGAATGCGTTCGGGGTTGTAATAACCGGCGAAGCTGAAGGTATGATAACTCTGTAACCAGCCGTGGTCTGCAAATCCGCGGGTGTTTCCGCGATGAATAACTGTTTTCATAATGTCCTCCTGTATTTTCTATTGCAAATTTCCACATAAAAGAGGGGCTGTGCAATGGACATTCCGGCTAAAAGGGTGGACAATTTATTCTCTTTGAAACAAAGGCCGGGAAAGGGTTTCAACACACGGCCCTATACAAAAACAAAGGCCGGGCGAACGGCCCGGCCTTTAATATGTTGTATGCTGAAGCGGCCTACGCCAGCTTTGCATCCATGGTGATCTCGGTGTTGAGCAGCTTGGAAATGGGGCAGTTCAGCTTGGCGTCTTCCGCCATTTCGGCAAACTTTGCGGCATCCAGGCCGGGCACGCTGGCCGTCACTTCCAGGTGAATGTTGGGGATGGCGCCCGCTTCGAAGGTAACGATGCTCTTCGTATCTATGCTGGTTGGGGTAAGGCCCGCGCCGGAAATGATGAAGCTCAGCTTCATGCTGAAACAGCCTGCATGCGCAGCGGCGATCAGTTCTTCAGGATTGGTGCCGATGCCGTCTTCAAAGCGGCTTGAAAAAGAATACTGGGTATCTTTCAGTACGCCTGTTTGTGTGGAAACCGTGCCTTTCCCTTCTTTACCGGTGCCTTTCCAATTGGCGGTTGCGGATCTTTTCATGAGTCAAAATATTTTATTTGGGTGAATTGTGAACGATAAGAGGTCTTAAAATTAATGAATTGGAATTAAAAAAACCGGGCGAATTGCTTCACCCGGCTTTACCTAAAACCCTGACAACCTTACTACACTAAATTCCATAATTCTCTCTCAATTCCCGCATGCTGCATTTTATCGTTTCCCGCGCAATAATCAACCGCCGCAATTACCACCCCGCGCGGGCCCCGTTCTTCCAGTCTTTAATTTCATCATAAGCAGCTGCGCCAAATCCTTCCGCCGGGCCACGCAATCGTCAGTGCTTTTATTTTATCGTTAAGCTTGTTTTACCATCTGCACGCCGAGAATGAGGCGCACTTCGTCGCTCACTACCAGGCCGCCGGCTTCAGTGGTGGCCGACCAGGAAAGCCCGAAGTCTTTGCGGTTGATCTTGCCGGTCAGCTCAAAGCCTGCTTTGGTCTGGCCCCAGGGATCTACGGTGATGCCGTTGTATTCAACATTCAGCTCTACGGGTTTGGTAACGCCGCGGATCGCGAGGTCGCCTTTCAGGATGAAGTTTTCAGCGTCTTTTTTCTTCACTCCGGTGGAGGTGAAAGTAATTTTCGGGTGATTGGGAGCATCAAAGAAATCAGGGCTTTTCAGGTGCTCGTCCCTCTGTGTATTTTTTGTGCTCACGCTGTTCACGTTGGCTTCGAAGGAGATCTTCGCGTCGGAGAAATCTTCTGCACCGGCTTCCATTGTGGCTTCGTATTCAGCAAAGTGCCCTGTCACGTTCGTGATCATCAGGTGTTTCACTTTAAATTCGATCTCGCTGTGTAAAGGATCAATTTTCCAGGTTGTCATTTTGTTTGGTTTTAAAAGTTTTGTGTGATTTATTATCAGGATTAATTCAGATGTCCCATTTTGCCGTTGTTGTAATCTTCCACGGCCTGTATGATGTCTTCTTTCGTATTCATCACGAAGGGGCCGTAAGAGAAAACCGGTTCGTTGATCGGCTCGCCGTTCAGCACCAGCAGTGAAGCGTCGGTAAGCGCGGTAACCGTGATCGTTTCGCCTTTGGTCTCAAATACCGCGATCTGCACGCCTTTGGCGGTATGCGTATCGTTGAAGCGGGCTTCGCCTTTCAGTACCACGATACCGGTGTTGTAGCCATCCGGCAGCGGCAGCGTTATGCTTTTGCCGGCTTTCAGCTGTACATCGAACAAGTTCAGCGGGGTGAAGGTTTTTGCAGCTCCTTTTTGTCCATCAAATTCCCCGGCAATTACACGGAGGTAACTTCCCTCTCCCAGGTCCGCCACCGGGATGGCTTTCTTTTCGAGGCCCTGGTAGCGGGGCGGGTCCATTTTATGGGCTTTGGGCAGGTTCACCCAGAGCTGCACCATTTCAAGGGTGCCGCCGGTGCGGGTGAATTCGCGCTCGTGTTTTTCTTCATGCACTACGCCGGAAGCGGCCGTCATCCACT
>CBFHAF010000119.1:0-9276 GCA_965653435.1 uncultured Chitinophaga sp. | reverse complement strand
CGATTTTCGCTGTGGCTTTGTAGACGCCGCTCAGCTGGGACTGGTTGTAAGGGTACCTGACCTCCTCGATCTTTTTCATGGTCTGCATGATCTTTTCATTCTCCTGCAGCACCGCGATGCGCTGCCTTGCAACCAGCCAGTTGAAGTACAGGCGTTTCGCCTGCGCTTTCAGGTCATTGAGCGTCACGTCGCGGGTGGCGCGTTCAATGTTCCCCTGCGAGGCGATATATCGTTTCTTCGCCTTCAGCTTTGCGGGGTTGGGTATATCCTGTTCCAGCTGCAGCATCAGGCTTCCCTTGTCCCGGTCGTCCATGATCATCTGGCGGGGGTAGGGGGTCATGAACGTGCCGGCGCCCACCATGGGAGGCATCCACGCAGTGGCCGCATCCGCGCTGTATTGGTAGCTTTCGGCTTTCAGCCCGTAAGATTGCAGCATGATGTTATTCCTGTCCACCCTTTGCAGTATGCTGTCCAGCGGAAGCACGGGAACCTGCTGGGCAAGCGTCTGTGCGGGCAGCCAGAGCAGCAGCCCCATCATATATTTAGTGATGTATTTCATGAATTTCCAGTTTTCCGTACTTGCGTAATTCGTATTCCTTAGACATAAGAAAGATCAGCGGCGTCACCAGCAGGATGTGCGTGGAGGATGTGAGCACCCCGCCGATCATCGGCAGCACGATGGGTTTCATCACGTCCGTGCCTACGCCGGCGGCCCATAGTACCGGCACCAGGCCGAACAGGGATACGCATACCGTCATCAGTTTAGGGCGCAGGCGCTTTGCGGCGCCGCGCACCACGTAATCCCGGAGATCTTCCCTGGTGATCGTTTCCGATGAATTGCCTTTCAGCTTAACCAGTTGCTGCATGGCGTCGTTGAGATATATCACCATTACAATACCCGTTTCCACCGCAATGCCGAACAGGGCGATAAAACCCACGGCTACGGCTACGGAGAGGTTCACTCCCCAGAAGTAGATCATGTAAGCCCCGCCGATGAGGGCGAAAGGCACGGTGATCAGGCTCAGGAAAGCTTCCCGGATGGAATGGAACGCGAAGTAGAGGGAGAAGAAAATGATCACCAGCACCACCGGCGCGATCCACATCAGCGTCTGCTGCCCGCGGATCAGGTTTTCGTACTGCCCGCTCCATTCCAGGTAATAGCCCGCCGGCAGTATGCCTTTGGCCTGGCTCATTTTGCCGGCGGCTTCCCTGACGGTGCTTCCCAGGTCGCGGCCGCGCACATTGAACAGCACGGCGCCGCGGAGCATGGCGTTCTCCGATGAGATCATGGGAGGCCCGTCTTCAAATTCCACATCCGCCACGGAAGACAAGGGTACTTCACCAAAGGAGGGCGACATGATGGGAATGCGTTTGATGCGCTCCACGCTGTTGCGGTAATCCTGCGCCAGGCGTACGCTGATCGAAAACCGCTGCCGGCCTTCCACGGTATTGCCAACCGGGGCGCCGCCCAGGGCCGTTTCCACGGTTTGGTTCACATCGTCCACGCTCAGGCCGTAACGGGCCAGGTCCGCCCGCCGCGGATCGATATTAAGGTACTTGCCGCCGGTAACGGGTTCCACGTAGAGGTCCATAACGCCGGGAGTGCCTTCCAGCGCTTTTTTTACCCGCTCGGACACTACGGCGATGGAATCCAGGCTTTGCCCGTATACTTTCACGCCCACGTCCGTCCTGATGCCGGTAGCCAGCATGTTGATGCGGTTGATGATCGGCTGCGTCCAGCCGTTTACCACGCCCGGGATCTGGAGTTTGGCGTCCAGCTCGTTAATGATGTCCTTTTTGGTTTTCCCTTCCCGCCATTCGGACTTTGGCTTCAGCATGATGATCGTTTCGATCATGCTGACAGGGGAGTTGTCTGTGGCGGTGCTGGCCCGACCGGCTTTGCCCAGCACCTTTTCCACTTCCGGAACGGATTTGATGATCTTGTCCTGCACCTGCAGGATGCGCTTGGCTTCAGCATTGGAAATATCCGGCAGCGTTACCGGCATGAACAAAATGCTTTGCTCGTCCAGCGGCGGCATAAACTCGCTGCCCAGGCTCTTCAGCAGGGGAATGGTGATTACCAGGGCGATGACGTTGATGGCGATGGTGGTCTTGCGCCACTTCAATACCCCCGTGATAACCGGCTCGTACACCTTTTCCAGTATGCGGTTGACGGGATTGGCATGGTCCGGCCTGAATTTGCCTTTCATGAAAAAGGAGATCAGCACCGGCGCCAGCGTGATCACCAGCAGCGCATCCACGATCATAATGAACGTTTTCGTATAAGCCAGCGGGTGGAACAGTTTGCCCTCCTGCCCCGTCAGCATGAATACCGGCAGGAAAGAAGTGATGATGATGACCGTTGCAAAAAATACCCCCCGGGATACCTGTTTGCTCGATTTTTCTATCACCGCCAGCCGTTCTTCCTCGGTGATCCACTCCGGAGGTTTTTTAAATATATTTTTGAACCACTTCATTTTACTTGCTTTTTTGTTGTTCCTGCCAGAGCGCATACCTTTCAGAAAGGTGCTTGTAGGCGTTTTCGCTCATGATGATCCCGTTATCCACTATTACGCCGATCGCCAGGGCAATGCCGGTAAGGGACATGATGTTGGATGAGATGCCGAAGGCGTTGAGGAGAATAAAACTGGCGGCCAGGGTGACCGGGATCTGGATAATGATGCTCAGGGCGCTGCGCCAGTGAAAAAGGAATATGATCACCACGGCGGACACTACGATCATTTCTTCGATCAGCGTGCCTTTGATGGAATCGATGGATTCTTTGATCAGCTCGCCCCTGTCATACACGATGTCGAACTTCACGCCTTCCGGGAATCCTTTGGATACTTCCTGCATCTTGGTTTTCACTTTACCGATCACCGCATCCGCATTTTCACCGTACCGCATCACGACAATGCCGCCTACGCGCTCGCCTTCGCCGTTCTGGTCAAAAATGCCCAGCCTGGTTTCGCCGGTCATTTGCACCGCGGCCACATCCGCCACCCGGATAGGTATGCTGTTCTGCGTTTTTATGGGAATATTTTCAATTTCCTCCACGGATTCAAGGTAGCCGGAGGTTTTAATGATATAGCCGATATCGCTCAGCTCAAATTTTCTGCCGCCGGATTCGTTGTTGTTCGTGCGTACGGCGTTGATGACCTCCGCGACGGACAGCCGGTAATAGAGGAGCTTGTTGGGGTCTACGGTGATCTGGTACTGTTTCTGGAAACCGCCGAAGGAAGCGATCTCGCTTACGCCCGGTACGTTCTGCAGGGCAAATTTCACATACCAGTCCTGCAAAGCGCGCTGTTCTCCCAGGTCCATTTCCGGCGCGTCCAGCGTATACCATAATATGTGCCCCACGCCCGTTCCGTCAGGGCCGAGCTGTGGGGTAACACCGGCGGGCAAAGTCCTGGAAACGGTGCTTAACCTTTCGAGCACCCTTTCCCGCGCCCAGTAAATATCCACGTCGTCGATGAAGATCACGTAAATGAAGCTCATCCCGAACATGGAGGTGCCGCGCACGTATTTGATGCGCGGAAGCCCCTGGAGGTTCGTGACCAGCGGGTATGTGACCTGGTCTTCGATGAGCTGCGGCCCGCGCCCCATCCACTCGGTAAACACGATCACCTGGTTCTCGGAAAGATCGGGGATCGCGTCGATGGGATTTTTCTTTACAGCGAAGATTCCCCAGGCAAACAATGCCACGGACAGCACCAGCACGATAAACCGGTTGCGCAAAGACCATTCTATAATTCGATGTACCATATGTATTCTGTTCAACGGCAGGTGCGCCGTTTTTGCTGCACCTGCCTGAATTAATGATGCGGCCCTGCCAGCCTGTTATTGATGATGACCGTGCGGTACAGGAGCTGTGCCTGCGGCCTTCCGGTCGTACTGGCAGCAGCCGGGCAGTTTGGAGTAAACCTCGTCCGGGGCCTTCTGTTTCTCCGTGTCATGGCCGGCAGCGGCTATTTTCTGCTGGATGGCGGCGCTGCTGGTCCTGGAGGTATCGTAAGAAACCGTCATGATCTTAGACTGCACGTTCCAGTCGGCCTTTGTAACCCCCTCGATAGCCGCGGCTTTTTCGATCCTTTTCTTGCACATATTGCAGTTGCCGTATACCTTGAAGCTGTCCGCTTTAATTTCCTGGGCAGATGCTTCGGTTGCGGCGACGATGGAGAACATTAATATCAAAAGAGACAATACCTTTTTCATTTTTTTTGATTTAGACAGTGATTATTGTTTTATGACAATGCCGTTAGGTTTTTTGCCTGCCGGCACATCTTTTATTTTGGAATGGCCGGCTACGGCTATGACCGATACGCTGCCGGCAAGCTGGTTCGTAACATAGGCAGTGTTGCCGTCGCCGGTGAAAGCCACGGCATGCGCGCCGGCCCCTGCATCGAAAGCGCCCGCCCGTATCCATTGCCCCGAAGCTGCATCCCGGCGCCAGTAATGCACCTTGCCGTGATCCGGGTCTGTTACCCATAATTCCCCGCGGGCTGCATTATGAGCGGCGCTGCCGGGCATAAAGCCCAGCGGGATCGTTTGTACAACCGTGTTGCCGGCTACATCGATCACGCTGATGCTCTTTCCGTCCTCATTATCCACGTACATTTTGCCGTCGTATCCCACCCAGGCGCCCACGGGGTTTTCACCTACCGGGATCGTGCTGATCACCGCCTTGCCCGCTGGGTGTATGACGGAAACGGTATTATCGCCGCCATTGGCCACGTAGGCCCGGCTGCCGTCCGCCGAAAAAGTGACCTCGGCGGGTTCGGCCCCCACATGGATGGTATTCTTCAGGGCGAAGGTCTGCGCATCGTATACCAGCACTTTGCCGTTCATTTCCATTTGCGATGTCCAGATTTCACTGCCATCGGGCGAAAAGGCGGCATTGTGGTTCATTGCGGGCAGTTCCAGTTCTTTGAGAAGAGTGCCTTTTACCGCATCCAATATGAGCACTTTGCCTTTCATATCATCCATGTGGCCCGCGTGGCCTTCGCTCAGGTCTGTGCCCGGCACGCCTACGGCCATCCGGTTTAAGTCATGGATGCCGGATAACGAGGCGTGATGCGGCCACATTACCATATCGCCGCCGGAAGACATTAGGGCTATGGTATCCGTCACTGTATTGGTAGTAAGGTTTATAACGGAAATGCTGCCGCTTTCGCCATTTATCACATATGCGGCAGGATAGTTGATGTTCTTTTCCATCTTCATATCATCCATTTTATGTTTACGGCAGGAGATAGCGGTCATTACGATAATGAGCGCAAAACAAGCCACGGCAAGCGTATAGCGTTGGCTTAGCTTCATATGCCGGAAGTTTATATTACCAGTAATTGAGAAAAATTATGCAGCTGGATGATGAGGGCGCCGGTGCTGCGGAATGAGGTCTAAAAGAAAGCGTGCGCCCGGTAACGTGGGATCAGATAAGGAAAGTGCAGTATAATATTTGCGGAGTTACTTTGCCGCTTCGGGGAGGAGCATGGCTGATGGGGAACTTCTCGGCAAGGGAAACCGTATGCGGTTGGGGGACTTCGATAAAAGGCACCGGGCTTGCAACAGCGGCCAATGCCGGGAAATGCACGGCATTTTCTGTGATCTTCTGGTCCTTTTCCAGTTTCACTGTTTTATGCTCGTCCTTGCAGCAATTCTTGCGGCAGGTTGAATTTTCGCCGGCCCCGCACTTATCGCATTTCTTGCCGTTCTTATGCCACAAATTCACCGCTACCAGCTTTCCCATGCAGTAATGCATATGAAAAGTAGCGCCTGTAGACGAGCTCATGTAGAGAAGGGTCAATATGAGGGTGGCGAACTTTTTCATCCACAGCAAAAGTAGCGGTAATTCCGCGTCAGGGTGTTACATAATTTTGACAATTTTTTACATTAGGGAAAATCGGCAGATATTGTTATGGAAATAAATATTTGCCTGTTCCCCAATGTTGAACACGAGCCATCCCGGCGGGAAATAACCGGGGGGTAATCCTGAGAAAGATCATGCGGGAGCTGCCGGCAGGCCGGGGGCTGGGCCCATCCGGATTCCGCCGGGGCCGGAATAACAGGGGACAGCCTGTTCCGCTTCCGTCAACCGGCCGCAGGAAATACCCTTACGTTTTTTTGCACTCAAAGCCTTAATTTCGTTTTTTGAACCGGCTCAGAAAACTACGCATGCATGGTTCGCAGCCCGGATCTGTCAACTTTTTTTTGATGTACAATATCCTTCGTAAATACATAGACCGTGTGACTTCTTCCGTGATCCCCGACGAAGAGTTTGCTTATATCGAACAGGCATTTGAGGTAAAGCAGGTAAAAAGGAAACAATTCCTGCTCCACGAAGGAAACGTATGCCGGTATATGTCCTTTATCGTTTCAGGAGCCATGCGGCAATACAGTGTTGACGACGCCGGCAATGAAAAGATCGCAGCGCTGGCGGTGGAAGGGTGGTGGATAAGCGACAGGGGCAGCTTCATTAATGTAACTCCCTCCCGCTACAATATCGATGCAGTGGAAGATTCGACGGTGCTCGTGACCACCCTCGAAAAGATCAACCTGCTCAAAAACCAGTCCCTGACCTTTTTAAGAATGGCTCATAACCTCGACCAGAACCATGCTTTGGCTGCCCAAAAGAGAATAGAGGCCGGTATCAGCTACACAGCGGAAGAAAAATACAACTACCTGCTCCAGGCCCACCCGGAGTTTTTTAACCGCTTCACTCAAAATATGCTCGCATCTTACCTGGGCCTTACGCCGGAAACGATGAGCAGGGTGCGGAAGGCGATGTCTTCCCGGTAAGCGGGGTTGCACGTGTTCCGATAAAACCCCGGTTCAATCTTTCTTTTTGCAGAACTTCAGCATTAAGTAATCCGCTGTTCCATTCAATTGATCCGTATCAATTACATTTCTTGATGCAGATCAAAATTCCTCCCCTTTAACTGCCCCACCTTTGCATTACCGGCAGCAACCGCAACAGGTACCGCTGCCGCCTCTTAACTCATTTTCAAACTCATTAAAATCGAAAAACGATGAAAGTGCAAGACCAATCAAATGCAAAGGCCGGCCTGGGTGCCCTTCTTACTCCTGACAACTGTGCGTTAATCCTGATCGACCATCAGCCGTTCCAATTCGCAGGCCTGAGAAGCCATGATACGCAAACGATCATCAACAATGTTGTGGGGCTGACCAAATCGGCAAAGGCATTCGGCGTGCCAACCCTTTTTACAACAGTGGTAGAGCACCGCGGAGGTTTCCTGATCAAGCAGCTTCAGGACATCTTCCCGGATCAAAAGCCGATAGACCGCACCTTCATCAATACCTGGGAAGACACAAGGGTTACCGACTGGGTAAAGGCGACCGGGAAGAAAAAAATCGTAATGGCGGCTTTGTGGACGGAGATCTGCTTGGCCATGCCGGTGATCCAGGCGCTTGGAGAAGGCTATGAAGTTTATATCGTTACGGACGCATCGGGCGGCGTAAGCCTTGAAGCGCATGAGATGGCCGTTATGCGTATGGTACAGGCCGGCGCCGTGCCGATCACCTGGACTGTATTCGCATCCGAATTGCAGCGCGACTGGGCCCGGACAGCAACCGTTCCCGCCCTTGCGGAGATGCTGGTTGATCATATGGGCAACGTAGGCACAAGCCTTACCTGGGAACTGCAGCTGCTGGCAACACCCGTTCAGCCTTCATAACACCTCTTTATCCACGGACCAGGAGTGCGGGCAAACAAAACTATGCCCGTTGCTGAAAGCGGGAATTTTTGACTCCTGCCGCACTCCTGATCTTTTTCATCCCGGATTTATTTAACATGAAGGTGCCTTTACAACCGATGACAGTAAAAGTGGCGATCGCGGCTTTTATAGCCATGGCCCTCACTTCACCTGCCCGGGGGCAGATACCTGATCAACCCCCCGGGGTGTACCTGGCGGATGCGTCGGAGGAGTACTGGCCGGCCGACACGGTGAGGGAGCCTGCTCCTTTCCGCAAAAGCCTGCCCGTCTTCCATGGAAAAGGGTCATTAACCAATGGTGCCAGCATACGGGAAGGTTTTGAATACTTCAGGGATTACCTGTGGGGCATCGGTCCGCAGGATCATAACGGATTCCTGCTGCACCGGGCATTAGTTCACAGCGATTTGAGGTATGGCCGGCATTTCCGCCTGTTCGCTGAGCTTCAAAGCAGCCTGATCTCTGGCCGTAACGGCGGCCCCCGTACTGTGCAGGACCTGAACGAATTAGCGGTAAACCAGCTTTTCGGTGAAGTGACGGTACATGCAACTGCAGGCTCACGGCTCAGGCTACGGCTTGGAAAACAGCATCTGAACTACGGTCAGGGAACGCTTCTTGATCTGCGGGATGCGAACGTCCGCAGGCCGTTCGTGGGAGGCAAATTACAATTTGAGGCGGCGCGTTACACGCTTGATATTTTTGCAATGAAAGCCGTGGCGGCCCAAAAAGGTGTATTCGATGACGGAACCGGCCAGGGTCAGAAGATCGGCGGGCTGTGGTTAACGCGCAATTTCGCAGGGCCATTGGTCAAAGCTGACATCTATTACCTGCTGATCAACCGCGATCGCAGTCTTTACAACCAGGGGATTGGTAAGGAGCGAAGGCATACGGCCGGTACCGGCCTTACTTTTAACAGCGGGAACTGGTTCAGTTTCTCGGAGCTGGACTTTCAATGGGGCAAATTCGGTATGGGCAAAATTGCGGCCATGAAGATAGCATCGTCCCTGGGTTACAGGTTTGGTTCTTTCGGGCTGCAGCCTGTAGTCTCCATCGCGGCAGCCGTTTCCAGCGGCGATAGTGATGCAGGTGACGGCAGGCTGGGCACTTTCAACCCGATCTATCCCAAGGCGGTATTTTACGGCTTCATCGACAATGCCGGTTCTTCCAATCTGGTGGTGATTCATCCCAAAACCGAGCTGACGGTAAAAAGCGGTATGACCCTGACATTGAATTATTACCGCTTCTGGCGCCAAAGCACAGCAGACGGCATCTATGCGGTTAACGGTTCTTTCCTGCTCCCTGCCTCAGCCGCGGGCGCACGCGTAGGGGACATGTTTGACATTTATGCGCAGTACCGTGCAGGCAAACACTGGGCATTTCAACTCGTTGCCGCTTACTACATCAGGGGGCCATACCTTAAACAAAACACCGTTACAAACAGCGAAATATTGTATTTCGGGCTGAAGGCAGCGGTTCACATTTAATTCGACCTTTAAAATCAAGTTTTATGAAAAAGACATTCGGAATTATTGGCGCGGGAAAT
>CBFHAF010000118.1:0-9289 GCA_965653435.1 uncultured Chitinophaga sp. | reverse complement strand
TGGAATAAAGTATTGGAACAGGTCAAATGCCAAAGTGATAATGAATAGGAACAGTGGTACAAGCAGCTCTTGTGGTATCAAATGGATTTTGGCGTTATCCAGCTTGAATATCCAGATAATGGCGATACCGGCAAATGCAAACTGCCTAACCAGGTCGCTTGTGGATTTGGAGAATTCGTACGAATCCCTCTTATACTCTTCGAGTTTCATCGATTATGATTTTCGTGGGCCAGTGTGATCCGTACTGGACGAAAGTGTTTTCCCTGCTTTGAATTTAACCACTTTTTTCGCCTTGATCTTAATAACGGAGCCTGTCTGGGGATTGCGGCCATTCCTGGCGCCTCTTTTTGAAACCGAGAAAGTGCCAAAGCCGGCAAGGGTCACTTTACCTCCTTTCTTTAATGTATCCGCTATGGCTTTAGTGAACGAATCCAGTAATGTATTTGCCTGCGTTTTTGTTATGCCTGCCTCTTTGGCAAGCTTGTCTATCAGTTCTGCTTTATTCATGATATAGGGGCATGTTTGGTGATTTGTTTAATTGCCTTTATGAAGACAACAGGAATAAGGGATATTTGAATTTAAGGAAAATTTTGCATTGTTGAGTTAATCTTTTAACCAGATTATTTTTCCTCCTGTTCAGCGCCTAACGTTCCAGCCGGTCGCGGCCAAACCGAACCGTTCCAGCCTGCAGGTATAGTTCACCTGAACGCGAGGGGCGTATTTCCTCGCTTGTCAGCCGGCCGCCTGGAAGCAGCACGGGGAAATGCCTTGCAGGTATATCCTGGAGCTTTCAGCCATTCGGGGTTGTTTGAGGCGGACATACCATATATAGCACCTTTCCCGTTTATTCATACCGCACGCCCAGCCGCAGCGCGCGCAGGCCGGTGAGGCCCTGGAGGTCTTCCAGTTCCAGCTCTTCGGTGTCCGCTTCCAGGATGCCTGTTTCCTGGAGGTACTGCACATACGGCAGGTAATCTTCCACATCCCGCTTGTTAAAGTAGATCAGCGCAATTTTCCCGGGCTGGGTAAGCCTTTCGCCGGTATGGCGGATATGCACTTTGTCGATACGTTTCTTGATCATCTGGTAACGGATGTTGTACGCGCCTTCCACGTCAAACTTCCGTTCATCGGTCCTGAAACTGATGTCGATAGGGTGGTTGTGCACAAAAATGAGCTGTGTGGTATGCAGTTCCACCGTCATTTCGGGTAACAGCGAACGTGTGAGCTTTGCGATGGCGGCCATCGATGAAAGCTGCCACAGGCGCAGGTGTTTGAGATGGAAGTGATCGAAGGGCTGCTTGGGAGCAATGGACTGCCCGATGTAGATATCGTATTCAATGCCGTCTGTCCTGAATTTTTCGAAATAACAGGGATAGGATTGCTGGAGCTTTTCTTTTTCTTCCTCGAAATAATGATTGACGGCGGCGTTGAGCTTTTGCATGGAAGTTTCCAGCGCGTTGCGGTGGCGCTGCACTTCGCCGTCCGGTTTTTTGGCGATATCCAGGTAAGCCTGTATGCCGTCGCGCACAGCGGGTGTTTGCTGGGCGATGTGTTTCAGGTATGCGGTGATCTCCTCGTTCAGGAAGTGGTTCAGGTTGGCTTCGTCCGTTGTGGGCAGCACGCCCTGTTCCAGCACCTGCTTCCATTTATGGCAGTGGAACAGCATTTCATCGAGCAATACGGACTGGTGGTGCTCCTGCAGGGCGGCAAGGGTATTGGAAAGAAGGGTGATATGCGCATCCAGGTCGGCCAGAGCGGCTTTGTTCCTTTCCATCGTGGAATTCCGGATGTCGATGGCGCCGTAGAGCGGGTACACCTGTTCAAAGCGGATAGGTTCGGTTTCCACTGCCAGGTTTTTCTTTTTATGATGCAGGATATGCCAGGCCACTTCGTTGAACTTCCATTGCACGGCGGGTTGTATCGAGGTGAACTTTTCCTTGATGATATTCTCCAGCTCCAGGTTGAACTCGTCGATATAGATCTGCATCAGCTGCGCAATGGGCGCTATGGCGGGTTTCAGCAGGGCGAGCACCTTTTCGTCGAACCGGTCGTTGCCCCAGGTATGCATGCCCAGTACGCCTACTGCCTCTCCCTTGTAAAAAACAGGTGTAAGCGCAAGCGAACGTACACCCAGCTTGCGGAACATTTGCACGAACGACATGTTCAGCAATGCCGGGTCGTCCAGGTCTGCCGAGAAAAAGGTGTTGGGTTTGGCAGAATAAGCCGCAACGTTCCTCGCGAATTCGTCGGGCGTATAATTATTTTCACCCCAAACGGAGAAGAGAATGCCGGTACCGCTTTTTTCATAACCGAACACGCCGCGGTTGTTCACCCGCACGAAAGGGAACAGGTCGAATTCGATACGGTCGTTCTGCACTAACGTTTTGAGCGAACGCACCACATCGTCGTACCCGCTTTTGCTTTCACCCGGCCGCGCTTTCAGCCGGATGTTCCGGATATTCTCCACGGCCTGGAGCGGCGTTACGTCGGTGGCCGTTACAACGGAAATGCCCCTGAACCGGAAACGTTCCAGCGGCAGCAGGTTTTCAAGCTCGGCGAAGCCATCCGGGGCAGACAGCAAAGGATGCAGCTGGTTGATGTCCAGCGGCGGAAGCTCGCCTTTGACGGTCACTTCCAGGAAATCCATGTTCACGGCGGTATGGTAATAGCGGAGCAGGCCGGTGCTGCCTTTGGACCAGGCATGATACTGGCTTGCCTGCGCGGGTGGCATGAAGTTGTACAGCCTTTGCAGGATAAGCGAATACATGAGCTTCAGCCGTTCCTGGTGATATTCCTCCGGTGTTTTGGCGTTCGTGTAATCATCCGGCCCTTCAAAATGGTTGGTCAGCATTTCGTAAATGGGTGCGGTACCGTAGAACAGGATAGGCTGGAGGGGAAACGCGAGGCCCCAGGCCAGGTCGCTTTCTGCTGCAAGGCTCGGGGAAAGCATGGCGTAGATGTATTCGAGCAGGTCGTCATAACGGCGGATGTCTTCCAGGGCAATATCGTCCTCCACGCCGGGTTTTTCG
The DNA here is from genome assembly GCA_965653435.1 of uncultured Chitinophaga sp. Taxonomy (GTDB): domain Bacteria; phylum Bacteroidota; class Bacteroidia; order Chitinophagales; family Chitinophagaceae; genus Chitinophaga. Next base: position 6,260 of record CBFHAF010000118.1, on the reverse strand, counting down.
CGGAAACGTTCCAGCACGTTGAGGTAAAAGTTCTTTTTGAGACCCTGTTCTTCGGCAGCCCGTTTTTCGATGTGGGCCATGAAGGGTCTGAAAGATATGGCAGCATCCACCGGGAATGCAAAGGCCCGGTTGCCGGAGATGTCGATAATGCTTTTTTCCATGGAAAGTTGATTTCCCTGAACGTCAGGTTAAATGCATGGTGAAAATAAGCAATTCCGGCAAAAGGGGCACAGGGAGTGACCGGGCAGGAATACCCGGGTCCGTTACATTATCCATTTTTTAAGTTCCGTTTAGTCCTCTGCCCGCGGCCAAAGGCGGGGCAGGCGCACAATGCTGGCATAGATAATGGCAGCACGCCGGCCTTTACCACGGCTGCCGGATGTAATTTAACGGCATCCGCTGCGGTGCACAAGGCAATGTGTTGCCCGCGGCATCATTTTCCTGTTATTATCAAAGAATAATTATTATTTTTTACCCCCGGAAACTTACACTGCATGAAATTATTCCACGCGCTGCTGCTGCTTGCCCTGCCTGCGAAATGCCAGGTGACCGGGATAGACAGCTTCTTCAACGTTCCCGCTGCCTATGCATCCCAATACGGTTCCTACCGCAGTCCGCTCCAGTTTTACAGCGGCGCCCGGGTAAAAACCGCCGCAGACTGGCCGCGCCGCCGTGCGGAGATACTGGATGCCTGGCATCAGAAGATGGGCCGCTGGCCGGTGGTGGACACGCTGCAAAAGCTGCAATACACCGATTCCTTGAAAAGAGAAAATTTTACGCAGTACCGGGTACGCTACCGCTGGACGCCGCTTGAATATACCGAGGGTTACCTGCTGGTGCCGGACTCGCCCGGTAAAAAGCCCGCGGTGATCACGGTGTATTACAATCCCGAAACTGCCGCCGGGCTGGACGATAAAAAGAACCGCGATTTTGCGTTGCAGCTGGCGCGCAGGGGATTTGTAACCCTGTCCATCGGCACCGCGCAGGCCACGAAAGACCAGACCTTCTCCCTGTATTATCCCGGCATCCAGGATGCGGTGGTGCAGCCGCTTTCCATGCTGGCCTATGCCGCGGCCAACAGCCTTGAAGCCCTCGCGAAAGAGCCTTTTGTGGATGCTTCGCGCATCGGTATCATGGGGCATTCCTTCGGCGGTAAATGGGCCATGTTCGCCTCCTGCCTGTACGAAAAATTTGCCTGCGCCGTATGGTCGGACGCCGGCATTGTGTTCGATGAATCGCGGGAAGGCGCGAATTACTGGGAGCCCTGGTACCTCGGCTACACGCCGAAGCCCTGGCGCAAAAGGAGCCGCATTTCTGCTGAAAATCCCGCCCGGGGCTTATATCCACAGCTGGTGAAGGAAGGCTTCGACCTCCACGAGCTGCATGCATTGATGGCGCCGCGGCCTTTCCTTGTTTCCGGCGGCGCTGAAGATACGCCCGCACGATGGGTGGCGCTTAATCATACGATCGCGGTGAACAGATTGCTGGGCCACAGCAACCGCGTAGCCATGACCAACCGGGCAGAACATTCGCCCAATCCGCATTCCAACGAACAGGCCTTTCAATTCCTCATTTATTGTCTGAAAAAATAAAAGCATGCACAAATTCTCAAGCATTCTTCCCGGCTTACTTTTCCTGGCAGCCGCAGCCTTCGCCCAGCCTGTAGAACAGGCCGTGAAAGTGGTAGTGGCGCCCGATCATTCCGACTGGCTGTATCATACCGGCGAAAAAGCGAAGTTCACGGTCATGGTATTGCAGAACGGCAACCCTGTGAAAGGCGTAAAAATCGATTATGAAACAGGCCCTGAAAAGATGCCTCCGGTAGTGAAACAAACCGCGACGCTTACGAACGGCAGCCTGGTGATAGACGGCGGCACGATGAGCTCGCCCGGCTTTCTGCGCTGCGCGGTAACGGCGGAAGTGAACGGCAAAACCTATAAACGCCTGGCCACTGCGGGGTACGATCCTGAAAAGATCAAACCGACTGTGGAAAACCCCGCGGACTTCGACAGCTTCTGGGAAAAAGGGAAGGCCGAGCTTTCCAGGATACCCCTCGATGCAAAAATGACGCTGCTGCCCGAACGCTGCACGGAAAAGGCGGACGTGTACCACGTAAACCTGCAGGGCTACGGCCAGTCCAGGTTATACGGCATTTTATGCCTGCCGAAAAAAGAAGGAAAATATCCCGCTGTACTTCGTGTACCCGGCGCCGGTATACGGCCTTATGCGGGAGATGTTACCCGGGCGGAGAACGGCGTGATCACGTTCGAGATCGGCATCCACGGTGTACCGGTGAATATGGATCCCGGCGTTTATACCAGCCTTGCCGCAGGCCCGCTGAACGGCTACCAGGTTTTCAATATGGACGATAAGGACCGCTACTATTACAAACGCGTTTATCTCAACTGCGTGCGGGCCAACGATTTCATTGCCAGCCTTTCGCAATTCGATGGTAAGAATCTCGGCGTGCAGGGCGGGAGCCAGGGTGGCGCCCTGTCTGTTGTTACCGCCGCGCTGGACCCGCGTGTAACTTGCCTTGCAGCCATGTATCCCGCGCTCAGCGATGTAACGGGCTACCTTCATAACCGCGCCGGCGGATGGCCGCATATGTTCTACAAAAGGAATGAGGACAGGAAGGATTTTATCGTAACGGCAGGTTATTACGATGTGGTGAACTTCGCGCGCCGCCTGAAAGTGCCGGGCCGCTACACCTGGGGCTTCAACGATGAAACCTGCCCGCCCACTTCCATGTATGCCTCCTACAACGTGATCACCGCGCCGAAAGAGCTGTCGCTGTACCAGGAAACGGGCCACTGGGCTTACCCTGACCAGCATGATGAGCAGAACAGCTGGCTGATGGGGAAATTGAAAGGGAAATAGGACCGCATCCGGTTTACTTCATAAAGAAGGGGCAATAATTGATTTATTGCCCCTTTTCAGGCTTTTAAGGCCCGTTATCTGGTTTGGAGAGTATGCATTATTATAGACTTTTCAGCGCCAGCCAGGCCATTAATCCCGCGCCTGTTTCAAGGCTGCTTTCATCCAGGTCGAAAGTGGCGGTGTGCAAGCCCGAGGTGATGCCGCGCGCTTCGTTGCGCACGCCGAGGCGGTAAAAGCAGGCGTCCGCCAGCTGGGAGTAAGATGCAAAATCTTCCGCGGCCATCCAGATGGGAAGGTCCACCACGTTTTCCTTGCCAAGGTATTCTTCCGTAAGCTGCCGCGTGGCAGCCGTCAGTTTTTCCTCGTTGATCAGCACCGGGTAGCCCACCACGATCTTCACCTCGCATGTTCCGCCCATGCTTTCCACGATGCTTTTAGCCATGCCTTCGATCCTGCGGTGCGCTTCGAAGCGCCAGGTTTCGTCCATGGTACGGAAAGTGCCGTCTATCGTAACCTTATCGGGTATCACGTTGTGCGCGCCGGCGGCGATCACTTTGCCGAATGAAAGCACGGAAGGCGTGGTGGGATTGGCGTTGCGGCTAACGATCTGCTGCAGGGCAACGATCATGTGGCTGGTGATCAGCACGGGGTCGGTGGTCGTATGCGGCATAGCGCCATGGCCGCCTTTTCCGTGCACGGTGATATAGATCTCGTCTGCACTGGCCATGTACCTGCCCGCGCGGAAACCGATCTTGCCGGCGTCCAGCTCGGGCATCACGTGCTGGCCGAGAATGCAGTGCGGGACGGGGTTTTGCAACACGCCCTCGCGGATCATAATGCTGGCGCCGCCGGGCGTGGATTCTTCAGCGGGCTGGAAGATGAACTTGATGGTACCGGCGAAGTCGTTCTCCAGCGATTTCAGGATGGCGGCGGTGCCCAGCAGGGAAGCGGTATGCCCGTCGTGCCCGCAGGCATGCATGACGCCCGGCGTCTGGGACTTGTACGGCACCTCGTTCAGCTCGTGGATGGGCAGCGCGTCCATGTCTGCCCGGAGGGCCACAACTTTTTCCGATGGCCCTTTTTTGCCATGCAGCAAGGCCACCAGGCCGGTGTTGGCCATTCTTTCATACGGCAGGCCGATGGCGTCCAGTTTTGCAGCCACGAAAGCCGCCGTGTTCACTTCGGCATACGAAAGCTCGGGGTGTGCATGCAGGTGCCGCCTCGTTTGCACCGCTTCTCCGTGTATGCGGCGGGCTTCTTCCCTGATCCTTTCTTTCAACATATCACTGTCAGATTTTGTCTTTCTCAAGGAACGCCTTTACGAACGCGTCATCCGTCAGTTCAGGATAAGCGGCCGTAACGCGGCCGATCTCTTCCAGCTGGCCGGGAGAAAGGGTTTCTTCCGGGTCCAGGCACCAGATGCCTTCCAGGAGGCCCTGCCTGCGGAGCACTTCATGTATCCCGGCAATGGAGCCTGCAAAGGCGTGCGAAGGGTCGAACAGCGCGGCGTTCATGTCTGTAACGGCGATGCCTGTACGCAATGCTTCCATGGGGCTCATGTGGCGGATGTCCGCAAACAGGGAAGCCACATTGCTGGTCCAAACAGACCAGTGCCCGAGCAACCCGCCGGCAAAACCTTTCTCCACCGTTTGCCCGTTTACCCTGAAACGGTAAGTGGTGAGCAGGTCTGCCAGTATATTGTCGTCGTTCCCGGTGTAGAGGGCGATCTCGTCACGGCGGGGGGAGCTGCATACGGCGCGCACCACGTCCAGGGTCTGGTAGCGGTTGAACGGGGCCGTTTTGATGGCCTTGACGTTCGGGATAGCTGCCAGCTGTTCCCAGAAATGGTAACTCAATATACGTCCTCCTACGGAAGGTTGGAGATAAAATCCGAAAACGGGAATTTCCTCAGCGACGGTTTTGAGGTGCGTTATCAGCTGGTCTTCGCTCATAGCCTGCAACCCGCCCAGGCTTACGAGCCCGAGGTGATAGCCGAGGCCGACGGCCAGCCGCGCTTCTTTTACGGCCTGTTCCGTTGGCCCGCAAACGCCCGCTACTTTTATGAAAGGGCGGTTCAGCTTTGCTTTTTCGATTTCTTCGGTGGCCAGCCCGAGCACGGTTTCGTAGAGGTTTACGGAAGGATGGCGGATGGCGAATTGCGTGGTATGCACGCCCACGGCCACGCCGCCCGCGCCTGCCGCGATGTAGTAACGTGTAAGCCTGCGCTGGCGTGCTTCGTCGAGCTTACGCTCCGCGGTAAGCGCAAGCGGGTGCGCCGGTATCACGGTGCCGGCATATAGCAGTTGTTCTATAGAGGATTGCATGATTCAGATAAGTTTATATCGTTTGTTGGCTCTTCTTAAAATTTCCCCGCCCTTTCCTGGAAATGCGTGGGTTTCTGGATCGTGGCGCCGCCCTGTTGCAGCCATTCCGCCGTGAGGCCGATCATTTGCAGCAGGCCGGTTCTCGGGTAGCCGAACAGCCGGAAGCTTTCCGCCGCGTTGCTCAGCAATGCAGTGGGTTGCTCCTCGTTTACGAACTGCGGCGTTTTCTGCATGATCTTCCCGAACTGTTCGGCGATCCAGCGGACAGGCGCCGTTTCGGGGCCGGTGATGTTCAGGAATTTAGCCGGCGTGCTGCAATGGTGGAAGCTGCGCAGCGCCATCTCATTCGCGTCGCCCTGCCAGATCACATTCACATGCCCCATGCGCAGGTCGATGGGTTTCTCCGCCAGCACGTTTTTCGCGATCTCCAGCAATACCCCGTAACGGAGGTCATTTGCATAATTGAGGCGGTATACGAGGATGGGCGTTTTGTATTGGTTGGAGAAATGTTCGAACACGCGTTCGCGGCCCAGGCACGACTGGCCGTATTCCCCCACGGGAGCGGGCGGCGTGCTTTCGTCTGCCCCGCCGGAAAACACCGGGGTGAACGGGTACACGTTGCCCGTGCTGTATACGACGATCTTCGAGTTCCTGTATTTCTCCGCCACGCGGCCGGGCAGGTAGGCATTCATCGCCCAGGTAAAGGCTTCTTTACCCGTGGTGCCGAACTTCGTGCCTGCCAGGTACAGCACGTTGCGTGCATCCGGCAGTTTGCTGAGATCATCTTCGTTCATCAGGTCCGCCGCTATGGCTTCGACGCCGTAAGATTCCAGCTCTTCTTTCAGCCCGGGCTCCGTTAAGCGTGAAACGCCGGTCACTTTGCGCGGCACGCCGGAAAGGTTCACTGCCTGCTGTGCCAGCTTAGCCAGGCTGGGTCCGATCTTTCCGCCTACGCCGAGAATAAGGATGTCGCCTTCCAGCTTCGCAACATCGGCCACGAGGGCGGGGGAGGGCTGTAATAGCCTGTCTACCGTTGTTTGAATATTTTTCATGAAG
>CBFHAF010000117.1:0-9357 GCA_965653435.1 uncultured Chitinophaga sp. | reverse complement strand
CGCAACGGATCATCGAAAATATGGCCGAAGCTTATCATCTGGATATTATTCTTTAAGACCAATAAGCAACAGGCATGAAATCTTTCATGCCTGTTGTTTGTTTCCGGCTGACCTGCAGCCTTTGATTCCACTACACTATCAATCCACTTGATAGAAAGTTTATAGATTAAAGGCGGGGATTACCGGTGGTGGCCGGCGATCCTGCTCCTTCATACACATACTTTGAAAAGCTCGAAATATCAACGGGCTTAAAAAGTAATTGGGAAAACATATACAACCCGTTCTTCCAGACCTTAAAATCATGCCCTCCTGGTTCGATGTAATAAATATGCGGAACATTCTTTTCCGCCAGGTAATCGTGCGTGCGTTTGCTGAAGCCTATCAAACGGTCGCTTTCCCCGCAGGATATCCAGAGTAATTTGAGCTTATTTTTTGCGGCCTCCGGATCGGGCACCAGTTCTTCCGGTCTTTTGGTATTGGGCGCGGAAGAAAACCCTCCTACCCAGGAAAATTTATCCAGGTTGCCTAACCCGAAATTCAGGGCCTGCCCTCCTCCCATAGACAGGCCGGCTATTGCCCTGTGCTCCCTGTCAGTCAGAACGGGGTATTTCTTCTCAATGAAAGGTATCAGGTCGTTCAGCAGGTCTTTCTCAAACGTTGCGAATGCCTGTACCTTATCCGGAGCCATGATATCGCCGGTAGCCCTGTCGTCTTTCATGGCCCTGCCATTGGGCAGTACGACGATCATGGGCGCAATTTTGCCTTCCGCGTACAGGTTGTCCAGGATCATCTGCGGCCGGCCGCCGTTCAGCCACTCCTTTTCATCGCCGCCAATGCCATGAAGCAGATATAGAACAGGATATTTCTTCTTTTCTGAAAATCCCGGAGGCGTATAGATCAACGCTCTTCTTTGCGTGCCAACTGTTTCAGATGCATAGCTGACCGTATCGATCTTTCCGTGAGGGATACCCTCACGCGGGATATCAAAACCGGACGGGGCCTGCTTCACAACGTTTTGTGAAAAGGCGGGAACGGTTAATGAGCAAATAAAAAATGACGCAAATAGTAATTGTTTCATCCGTAATGATTGATTTTTACTTCATTCAAATTTGTTTCTTAAAAGGCGCAGTGAACGCCAAAAAATTTCCATGCGCGGTTTCATGCATGATACTTTATAAAGCGGTTCACTTATACGCGGGGCATCATCAGTGCAGATCCCTGGTGACCTTGCTGCCGGACCCTCCCCGCAGAATGCTAAGGTCCGCACCCAGGTGCGCCTGCTGTACATAATCGATGTAAAATTTGACATATCCCCTGTCCGCCATCGGCTCGGGCGCTTTCCAAAGCGCACGCCGCCTGGCCTCTTCTTCGGCTGATATATCCAGGTGCAGCCTGCGTTTTTCAACATCCAGCTCAATCATATCCCCGTCCTTTACCAACGCAAGCAGCCCGCCCACCGACGATTCCGGCGATACATGCAGGATCACCGTTCCTCCCGCCGTACCGCTCATCCTGCCGTCCGATATCCGGATCATATCCCTCACTCCCTTTTTCAAAAGTTTTTCCGGCAGGTCTACATTGCCCACTTCCGGCATGCCGGGATAACCGACCGGCCCGGCTCCTTTCAGCACAATTATGCTGTGCTCGTCGATGTCCAGCTCCTCATCGTCGATGCGGGCATGATAATCTTCGATCGTTTCGAACACAACCGCCCGCCCACGGTGTTTCATTAAGGGCTCGGTTGCCGCCGAAGGTTTTATGATTGCCCCGTCAACACACAGGTTCCCTCTCAGTACGGCAATTCCCGCATTTTCTTTAAACGGCTTATCGGCCGCACTGATAACATCCTGGTTGTAACAAACAGATTCGCTGTTGTTCCCGCCGATTGTTTTTCCATTAACCGTAATTGCATCGTTGTGGAGGAATCGCTTCAATTCCCGGATCACTACCGGCAGCCCGCCTGCATAATAAAAATCCTCCATCAAATACTCGCCGGATGGTTTAAGATTCACCAGCATCGGTATGTTGCTGCCGATCCTGTCAAAATCATCCAGGGTGAGGTTGACGCCGATACGCCCGGCGATCGCCAGCAGGTGGATAACAAAATTGGTAGAGCCGCCGATAGCCGAGTTCACGACGATGGCATTTTCAAACGCCTCCCGGGTGAGTATCCGGGATAATTTGATATCCTCTCTGACCATCTCCACGATCCGCCTACCGGAAAGCTGTGCAAGTACTTTCTTGCGGGAGTCTACCGCGGGTATCGCTGCGGCGCCGGGAAGCGTCAGCCCCAGCGCTTCAGCCATGCAGGCCATGGTTGAGGCCGTGCCCATCGTCATGCAATGTCCCTGGCTGCGGGCCGAGCCTATCTCGGCTTCCAGTATATCTGCTTCGGTATAATTTTCCGCCAGTATTTTCTCCTTTACCATCCAGTTAAAGGAGCCGCTTCCGATGCATTCCCCCCTGAAGCGGCCGTTAAGCATCGGGCCGCCGGGCACTACCAGGGTCGGCAGGTCCACGCTGCATGCCCCCATTATTGTGGAAGGCGTTGTTTTATCGCAGCCCGTCAGCAGCACAACGCCGTCCAGCGGATTGGCGCGTATGCTTTCTTCGGTGTCCATGCTGGCCAGGTTCCGGAAAAGCATGGTGGTGGGGCGCATGATCGTTTCACCCAGCGATGTTACCGGGAATTCAAGGGGAAAACCGCCTGCTTCGATCACCCCGCGTTTTACGACCTCCGCGAAATCACGCAGGTGCCCTTTCCAGGGCTTCAGCTGGCACCTGTTATTCCATATACCTATCACAGGCCTTCCCCTTATTTAAACAGCGGGGTCGCCCGGGCGGCCCCCCCACGACCGGTGGACAAAACCCATTTTATCGTTTTTCCCAAACCAGTCAAAACTTCTCATTTCTCCGTTCATCACCATAAGATAATTATTTCTGATCAGTTGCCATACCATGGGTTCTGTGGAAATGCGGGCCCCTCGGTCACCAGGTCTATCTGCTGCTGGGGAATGGGCCTCAGCATATGCCCCGGCGCGACGCCGGCCGCGGCCTCCGTGTTGTACTTCTTAACCCTGTCCACCAGCGTCTTTGTACGGGAAAGATCGTACCACCTGCAGGATTCGCCGTACAATTCCCTGGTACGCTCATCGAGAATGAGGTCCAGCGTTACCTGCGCAGGCGTAATCGTCTGGGCAACCACTGCGGCGGCATATTCAACGGGCGTTTGCCGGGGTTTCAGCGCGGCCCTTATTCTCAGTACATTCAGCATATCGGCGGCCTGCTGCAGTGTTCCGCCTCCCTTCAGCGCCGCTTCGGCCGCGATGAGGTATACTTCCGAAAACCGGAACAGGATATACGGCCTGTCGGAATAATCGTTCATATCGGCTCTCGTTGAATCGTCCCATTTACGCACAGACGGATAAAGCAGGCTGGTATAAGGTACAGTAGCACCGGACAAGTGTTCCGGCTCAAGGATGATCCCTTTGAAAGCGGCCCTTTCGGCCGGCGTTACCAACCTGTCCGCCATCCAGATGGCCGTATCCACTCCATTGACAAGCGTTCCCCGCGGTGTGGCCGCCCCTGCGGTACCTTTTACGGAACCCGGAACGCTGTTGGACAGCCAGATCGTCTGGAAGGTGCCCTCGTACCGGGAATCGGTAGCCCTGTTGGCAAAGGCCACGTCCAGCAGGTACCGCATGTTCGGCCTGATCCTTTGCCAGGGGCGGCCATTCTGAACATCTCTTACACAAACATAAGCGCCGCCGGCGGCGGGATAATTGGCGTTCACGGTAGGATAATTCGGGCGGAAGAAGAAATTGGATTTGTTTTCCTTCAGGTTGGAAGCGCCTGTACCGGTTTGGGAATTTTCGCCAAACTTCAGGTCTTTGGTGTGGTCCACAACCATGAGGGTCTCGCTTCCGTATTCATTGCCTTCCAGGAATCCCTGGGCAAAAATGGGCCAGAGGCCGAGGCCGTAAGTTCCTCTATTGTCAATAATGTTTTTAGCTGTATTAAAAGCGTTGGTGAAATCGCTGGCGTTGGCCGCGGCAGACCATCCGCGCCACAGGTAGGTTTTTGCCAGCAGGTAAAGGGCCGTGGCTTTATATGCAGGTTTGCCCAAGCCGGCTGCGGGCTGGTTGGGCAACACGGCAGCGGCATCCTGCAGGTCCTTTATGATCGCATCGTATACTTCGGCGATGGGCGACCGGGCGTCTGCTGCCTCCACGGCGGTATTGAAAGTAAGATGCAAAGGAACGTCGCCGTAAGTTGTTACCAGGTAGAAATAACAAAATGCCCGGAGGAATTTAGCCTGGGCCAGCAGCTGCGCTTTTTTTCCTTCATCCATCCGGGCGCCGGGGCCGAATTCAAGAATACCGTTTGCTGTGTTGATATTTATGTACATGGAATTCCAAAAGCCGGCGTAGTCGTTAGTGTTGCTTTTCATCAGGGATGAATAGGTGAAATTATGCTGCACGTCGGCCGCACCACCCCTGATCATCTCGTCTGTGCCGCCATTAAAAAGCTGCGTGAAGATCTGCGTGCCCCAATGACCGCGGAAGGACGAGTATATGCCGGCAATTCCGCCCTCTAACCCTTCCGCTGTTTTGAAATATTCAGGATCAATAGTTGCGCGGGGCTGCTCTTCCAGCACTTTCATGCAACCCGCCCCGGCTGTCAGCAATACGACCGTCAGCAGCTTTACTATCGTTATATTAAGTTTCATATCGAGTTAGTTTGAGGATTAAAATTTAACGTTAACACCGAACATATACTGGCGGGTGGGTGGCACGCCCATTCCCACGGTGATGGCCCTGGCCACAACAGGCGTTCCCCCTGCAGTAGATCCAACGGCATTGCCATTGCCATTTCCTTCAGGGTCAATGCCAAGCCCGTCGCGCACAAGCGGCGCCCAGAGAATGAACGGGTTCTGGGCAGACAGGTATATCCGCAGGGAGTTGAGGCCTATCCTGTCTGTGATCTTCGATGGAAAGCTATATCCCAGGTTAATGGACCTTATTTTAATGAATGAGCCGTCGCGGTATGACAAGGTGGATGTATACTGCAGGGCATCACGGCTTGCATCAGGCTGCGGGAATTCATTGGTGGGATTATCCGGTGTCCAGTAATCCACTTTGTACTGGTTCACGCGGCTGTTCATAAAAAAAGGATGACCTGCCGCGCCGCCGTCGGCAGTCAGATAGGTGACCACCACCGTTTGCCCGATACGCCCGAACGTCACGATGTTCAGGTCAAAATTCTTATAGGCAAAACGGTTGCTGAACCCGAATACAAAATCCGGCTGGAAATTGCCGATCACCTGGCGGTCTTCAGCGCCTATGGTTCCGTTGCCGTTAACATCCTCTATTTTGATATCCCCCGGCTCCGCCCCGTACCTGTTAGCTTCACCCTTTTCACCAAGCTGCCATACGCCTATCTTTTTCACATCATAAATTACCGTCAGCGGCTGCCCTACATACCAGCCATTGCCGATGTCCTGCGTCAGCCCGGGCTGGAGAGCAACGATCTTTTCCCTGGCCATGGAAAAATTCAGGTCCGTGTTCCAGGAAAATCCGCCGGGGCTTTTGATATTCAGGCTGCTGAGCGTTACTTCAAGGCCATGGCCGGCGGTCTTGCCCTGGTTGACCAGCACGGAGTTCGCTCCCCTGCTCCGCGGCAGCTCCTTGCTAAGCAGTATGTCCCTGGTATTGACATTATAATACTCAATGGCTCCGCTCAAACGGTTGCCGAAGAGCCCAAAGTCCAGCCCGATATTATACCCCCTGGTAGATTCCCAGGTGAGCCCGGGATTTGGCAAGGTGTTGATCAGGTAACCAGACATATAATTTACATTGGGAGAGGTGCCGGGACCATAATTATAGAAATTGGAAGAAAGGCTTCCGATGGTTGTATAAGGCGCAATGGTCTGGTTGGAGCTCACGCCCCAGCCGAACCTCAGCTTCAGGTTGTCTACCCAGTTGACATTACGCATGAATTTTTCCCCGCTCAGGTTCCATCCCACGGACAGCGCCGGGTAAGTAAACCATTGGTTGCCGGAAGCCAGCACGGAAGCGCCGTCCGTCCTGACGGTCGCCGTCAGCATATAGCGGTCGTCGTAAGCATAAAACACACGCCCCATATAAGATAGCAGCCCGCGCTCGCTGTAGCCGGATGGATTGGCCGTCAGCGAATTCGCCAACTGGAAATTGTAGTCCTGGATGTAATCCGCCGGTACGCCCTGCCCGTTGAACTGCTGGCTCTGGTTGAAATTTTTCACCACTTCATGCAAAGCGGTCGCCTGTATCTTATGTTTTTCCGCGAATGTCTTCTCATAGCTGAGTGAGTTATTGATGGTATAGCTCCATGTTTCATCGTTCGACTGGCTGAGTGTGGCGCCGGCCGTGGTAAGATTGGAGTTGAAGACGGTGCCCGGCCCCGTATAGTTATTGTTCATCGTTTGTATCCAGTCAAGCGCCAGGCTGGTCCTTAATTTCAGCCCATCCGTGATCTCAAGCTCACCATACACGTTCGTTAATGTCCTGAACCTGCGGGTACGCGCTTTGATCTTATCATCATTGCCGATGGAAGTAAGCGGGCTGATCTGGTTCGCATCATTGGACTGCTGCATGGCAGGCTGGAAGTTGATGCTGCCGTCTGCATTATATGGGAGATACAGCGGGCTCAGCCTGGTGGCCGATCCGTAGGCGTTTGTATTGACCCGGTTGGCCCAGCTCATTATATTGGTGGTGGTGAGCCCTACCTTTATGCGTTTGCTTATTTTGTGATCGAGGGCGATGTGAATGGAAGCGCGGTCAAAACGCTGGTCCGGTATGATGCCCGTTTCCCGGAAAACGCCGAATCCAAAGCTGTACAAGGTCGCTTCGTTCCCTCCGGAAACACTCAGGTTATGGTCGGTCCGCATCGCGGTTTTCAGTAAAAGCTTTTGCCAGTCCGTGCTTACGCCGTTCGCCAGGTTTTCCTGTTCCACCGGCGTAAGCGCATTGGGATGGGGATTGTTGGGATTCGGCTGCCCCTGTTTTGCAGCGTCCTTGAATGCGGCATATTCCTGCCCGTTAAAAAGCCGGTAGGTATCCATTGCCTGCGACATTCCTATATACCCGTCGTAGCTCGTAACGGGCTTGCCCTGCCGCCCCCTTTTCGTGGTAATGATGATAACGCCGCCCGCGCCCCGCGAGCCGTATATGGCAGTAGCAGAAGCATCTTTCAGCACATCGATATTTGCGATATCGTTAGGATTGATATCGTTGATGCTGCCGCCTGAAAGCGGTATGCCGTCCACTACCAGCAAAGGGCCGTTCTGGGCGTTGTTGGCAGTTGCACCAGATGCAAGGGAACGGTTGCCCCTGATCCTGATCTCCCCGCCGGTGCCTATGCTGGAGCCATTGTTTACGATATCAATACCGGCAGCCCTCCCCTGCAATTGATTGTATACATTCGGCGCCCCTATTTCCCGCAATGTTTCTCCTTTAACGGAAACCGTCGCCCCTGTCACATCCCTCTTTTTTGCCGTGCCGTATCCTATCACCACTACCTGCTCCAGGTCGCTGACTGAATACTGCAATGTCGCGTTCACAGTGGTTTGCCGGTTAATGGGAATTTCCCTGGACACAAACCCCACGGAAGAAACCAGCAGCGTTCCCGTGGCGGGAGCAGTAAGCCGGAAGAATCCTTCATTGTTAGTGAGCACGCCTGTGGTAGTGCCTTTTATCTGGACGCTGACGCCGGGGATCCCCTTTCCGTCATCGCCTGTAATACGCCCGCTGACAGTTATGTTTTGAGCACGGGCAAAAGAGACTGTAAACAGGATAAATAGAAAAGCAAGCATCATTCTCCCCACCGGGGATGTAAAGAAGGCTGAGGCTTTTTGCAGATTACGCGTACCTGAAAATTTCATAATCGTGGTTTATATCAGTTTATGGAATACAAGGGCCTGCAATGCACGGTTTACGTGCACCGGGTTTCATAAGCGGGCATCATACTATCGTTCTGTTTTACAGGCAAAAGCCTGGCAGATCTCGTTCACTGTTGTAGTTTCTTCATGGCACTAACGTGGTTTTACCATGCAGTGGTCAGGCTTCTCCAGCGGCATATAATGTCAGCATGACACTTAATTAACAGACGGCAAAAACACCCGCTTAACAGCAACGGCTGCCAGGCGGTAATTAATCAGATTTTGGTACTGTCATGCCGGGAATGCCAGATGCGCATAAGACACCGCATGGCTGAGTTTCTTTAACATTGTAAAGAAATGGAATTCCCGCCGATAAAAAGTACAAATACCAACGGTGTTCGTTTTTGTAAAAAGGCCTTAAATATTCGAAAGGAGATCGAATGCGCCGCCGAGGGTTGTCGTAAGGTGTTCAAATAAAGGAAAATATCTCCGGTATAGATCGTGGTTGGCACTGTCGGGCACAAAAGGATCGGGAAGCTGGACGGACAATGCGGCCTCTTCAAGATTTTTATAGATGCCCAGTTTTGTGGCGCACAGTAAAAATGCACCCGTACTTACCGCGCTTGCATTCGGTGAAACGCTCATCGGTTTGTTGAACACATCCGCAAGCATTTGTGTGACCAGGGGGATGGTACCAAAACTGCCATTAACGGACACCATCTTTATGGTACGGTGTTCCATCAGCATGCGGGCGATGCTGTACATTTCATATAAAATGCCTTCCGCAGTAGCGCGGATAAAGTGTTTTCGCTCGTGGTTGATATTGACGCCAAAGTAGACCCCGCGGGCATTTGCATTCCAGATGGGTGCACGTTCGCCAAGCAGGTACGGAAGAAAGATCAGGCCTTCGGCTCCCGCCGTAACCCGCTCCGCCTGCAGGAACAGGTTCCTTACAGACGATTCCGTATCGTACCCGTTCTCCAGTTCGCCGAACTGGCTGGCAAACCATTCGAAAGCGATGCCGCCGTTATTGGAAGGGCCGCCTGATACATAATATTTATCGTCCAGGATATAATTGAACAGCCGTCCTGAGTCGTCCTTCAGCACCTCGGTACCGATCACGCGCATGGCGCTGCTGTCTTCGATAGTGATGGTGGCCATATTCCCGTTCATCACGCCGGCCCCGAGCGTTGCAAAACATCCGTCGCTGGAGCCTGCTATGATCTTGGTGTCCGCCCCGAGGCCGAGGGATATCTGGTACTGGCTCTTCAGCTTACATTCAGAATAAAAAATAGGCACCAGCCCGGGAAGCTGCTCCCGGGAGATGCCCGCATAGTCCAGCGCCACCGGTTCCCATTGGCGGGTATGAATGTTCAGCAGGCCCGTTGCGGAGGCGAGGCTCAGGTCGGTGACAAGCTCGCCGGTCAGCTGATGGATAATAT
>CBFHAF010000116.1:0-9357 GCA_965653435.1 uncultured Chitinophaga sp. | reverse complement strand
GCAGTCGAGCGCGCCGGACATCGCCAGCGCCTCCATGGATTTTTTATTCACGGCACGCTGGTTCACCCGTTTGATCATATCAAACACGGTGGTATACGGGCCGTTCTTTTCCCTTTCTTCGATGATGTTCTCGATGGCCGCTTCGCCCACGCCTTTCAGGCCCGCCAGGCCGAAGCGCACCTGGCCCTTTTTGTTCACCGCAAAACCTTTGTACGATTCGTTCACGTCGGGCGGCAATACGTCGAGGCCCATCCGTTTACACTCTTCCATGAAGAAGGTGATCTTTTCCAGGTTGCTGGCGTTGTTCAGCACGGCGGCCATGTATTCGGCAGGGTAGTGGGCCTTGAGGTAGGCCGTCTGGTATGCCACGAAAGCATAGCAGGTGGAGTGGGATTTGTTGAAGGCGTATGATGCGAAGGCTTCCCAGTCCGTCCACACCTTGTCGCACATTTTCAGGTCGTGCCCGTTGGCCTTGCAGCCTTCCATGAACTGTGCCTTCATTTTATCCAGCACGGCTTTTTGCTTTTTACCCATGGCCTTGCGGAGGATGTCCGCGTCGCCCTTGGAGAAGTTCGCCATTTTCTGGCTGAGCAGCATTACCTGTTCCTGGTATACGTTGATGCCGTAGGTTTCCGCGAGGTATTCCTCCATCACCGGCACGTCGTAGGTAACGGGCTCCAGCCCGTGCTTACGGCGGATGAAGGTGGGAATGTACTCCAGCGGCCCCGGGCGGTAAAGGGCGTTCATCGCGATCAGGTCCGCGAATTTGTCCGGCTTCAGCTCGCGCAGGTACTTCTGCATGCCGGGGCTTTCGAACTGGAACGTAGCGTTGGTCTCGGCTTTCTGGTATAGTTCAAAGGTCTTGGCATCGTCCAGCGGGATATCGTCTATCACGATATCCACCCCGTGGTTCTTTTTGATCATCTGCAGGGCGCCTTTGATGATGGTGAGGGTCTTCAGCCCCAGGAAGTCCATCTTGATCACGCCCGCGCTTTCGATCACGTTGCCTTCGAACTGCGTTACCAGCAGGTCCGAATCTTTGGCGGTGGTAACGGGTATCAGCTCGGAGAGGTCTGTGGGCGCGATGATGATGCCGGCGGCGTGAATGCCGGTGTTGCGCACGGAACCTTCCAGCACGCAGGCTTCACGCAGCACTTCGCCCTGCAGGTCGTTGCCTTTGATCAGCTCGCGGAGGCGTTTTACGTTCTCCAGGTCTTCCGCGGCAAGGCCTTCTTTTTCTGCAAGGCTCTTATCGCCGTCCAGCGGGGCGTTGAAGATGCGCGACAGCTGGATGCCGGGCTTATCAGGCACGAGCTTGGCCAGCATGTTGGAATCCTGCAGGGGCAGGTCCATCACGCGCGCCACGTCCTTGATGCTCATTTTGGCGGCCATGGTACCGTAGGTGATGATCTGCGCTACCTGCTGCTTGCCGTATTTCTGTACTACGTAATCGATCACTTTCTGACGGCCTTCGTCATCGAAGTCCGTATCGATATCGGGCATGCTCTTACGTTCCGGGTTCAGGAAACGTTCGAACAGGAGGTCGTATTTGATGGGGTCTATATTGGTGATGCCGATGCAGTACGCCACGGCGGAACCCGCCGCGGAACCGCGCCCCGGGCCGATGAACACGCCCAGCTCGCGCCCTGCCTTGATAAAATCGCCCACGATGAGGAAGTAACCGGCAAAACCCATGTTCTCGATCACATTCAGCTCGAAGTTGAGCCGCTCTTCCACTTCGGGCGTGATCTCCGCGTAACGCTGCCGCGCGCCTTCGAATGTGAGGTGGCGCAGGTACTGGTCCTGCGTGATGAACTCAGGCGGGATCGGGAAGTTGGGCAGCAGGATGTCGCGCTTCAGGTCCAGCAGCTGCACTTTGTCCACGATCTCGTTGGTATTGTCGATAGCCTGCGGCAGGTCCGCAAACAGCTTGCTCATTTCCTGCGTGTTCTTGAAATAGAACTGGTCGTTGTAAAAAGCGAACCGTTTGTTCTTCACCACGGCGTCGTCGTCCGAGAATTCCTTCATGGAAGGAGTGCTTTTTTTCTCGCCGGTGTTGATGCAAAGCAGGATGTCGTGCGCGTTGGCGTCTGCCTGGTCCACATAATGGCTGTCGTTGGACGCGATGATCTTCACATTGTATTTCTCCGCGAAGCGCACGAGGCATTCATTTACTTTTTCCTGTTCGGGGATGCCATGGCGCTGCATTTCCACGTAGAAGTCCTCGCCGAAGATGTCCAGCCACCATTTGAATTCCTTTTCGCCTTCTTCTTCTCCTTTTTTGAGGATGGTTTTGGGCACGGAAGCGCCGAGGCAGCAGGTGGTGGCGATGAGGCCTTTATGATATTGGAGGATCAGCTCTTTATCGATGCGGGGATATTTGCCGTACAGCCCTTCCATATAACCGAGGGAGCACAGCTTGATGAGGTTCTTGTAGCCCTGGTCGTCTTTCGCGAGCAGCACCTGGTGATAGCGGATATCTTTTTCTTCGCGGGTAAACTGGCGTTTGTGGCGGTTTTCCACGAGGTAGAACTCACAACCCACAATAGGCTTCACTTTCAGGCGTTTATCCTTTGGGTCTTCCGGGTTCAGCTTGTTATTATAAGCTTCCGCCACGAACTGGAAGGCCCCGAACATATTACCATGGTCCGTAATAGCAAGGGCGGGCATATTGTCTGCCATGGCTTTTTTGTAAAGCTGCTTGATATCTGCGGCCCCGTCGAGCAGGGAGAATTGTGTGTGTACGTGCAGGTGAGAAAACTTCATCGTCGGTTCGGAATTACAGCTTAATGATCGTAATGTGGCAAGCAGCAAAAATCGGATTTTTTTTATATTGCAGCAATTTTAAAACAGGGGGCCAATGCACAGAAGAAAGGGGAAATTATACCTGATACCGGCCGGCGCGCTTTTATTGGGAAGCTGCGCCCTGCTGAAGCCGAAAGAAACGGCGAAGCAGAAAGAAACACCGGCAAAGCAGCAGGAGATGGAATTTATAGACGGTATCGCGATCAAACGTGATGCCCGGAGCGGCGAGCACCAGAGCAGATCGCGCAGCGCCCGCATCGGGAACGCGCCGAACACGGTAAACAGCATTGAAGAAGCGCGCCCCTGGCAGTTCAAGTACGCCCAGCTGCTCGATCTGCCGGTGGAGAACGTGGTGAACGAAAAACTTTACAATTTTATCGAAGAATGGTGGGGAACGCCCTACCGCATGGGCGGCAACACCAAAAGCGGGATCGACTGCTCCAATTTTGTGAATACCCTCATGGCCACCGTGTACCAGATCACCCTGGCCGGTAATTCCATCCAGCTATACAACCAGGTGGCACGCCTCGGCAAACGGGCGGAGCTGAAGCCCGGCGACCTCGTATTTTTCGCGATCAACCGGAAAAAACGCATTTCACATGTAGGCATCTACCTCGAGAACGAACGTTTCGTGCATGCATCCAGCAGCAACGGCGTAATGATCAGCGACCTGCGCGAACCTTACTGGGTAAGATATTATGCCGGGGCAGGCAGGATCAACTGATTTTTTATAGCTTAGCAGGATTAAACTATTCTAATGGACCTGGTGAACCAGCAATACTGGGATGCTTCCTACAGTAACTTTCAGTACTTTATAGCGGAAGACAATATCACGAAGTGGCTCGACCAATATGAAGGCCTGCTGCCGGAAGGCGGCAGCATGTTCGAGTTCGGCTGCTTTCCCGGCAGGTATATGGCGCACCTGGGCAAAAAAGGGCTGGAAGTGAACGGCATGGACCTCGTGCCGAATATGGACGAAGGTTTCAGCAACTGGCTGCAAAGCCTCGGCATCGCCACCGGCAGGCTGGAAAGAGGCGATGTGCTGGCGTATGCCGCCGCTACCGGAGACCGTTACGATGTGGTGTGCTCTTTCGGGTTCATTGAACACTTCAGGAACTTTTCAGAGATCATCGCGCTGCATCACCGGATATTAAAGCCCGGCGGCCTGCTGATCATCACCACGCCCAACTTCAGGGGCGGCCTGCAGCAGTTCCTGCGGAGCAGCCTGGACAAAGAGAACCTGGCCCGTCACTACATTCCCTCCATGCAGCCTTCGCTTTGGGCGCAGCAGCTGCAGGATCTTGGTTATAAAGTGCCGTACGCGGGCTGCTTCGGCAAATTCGATTTCTGGCACGACCCGCAGGCGCGCAATATTCTGCAGAAAGCCGGCCTCCAGGTGGCCTATAAATTGATCCCTCTCCTCAAACCTTTGCCGGACGGCACTTTTCATTCACCTTACTGCGGCATCGTGGCGCAAAAACCGGTAGCATGAAAATAGCCCTGCTCTATATCTGCACAGGAAAATACAAGGTGTTCTGGAACGAATTCTTTACCAGCAGCGAACAATATTTTATTCCCGGCGCGGAAAAGGAATATTTTGTATTCACAGACGCTGAAGACCTGCCGTATAAAGATCATCCCCGCGTGCATGTAACCCCGCAGGAATGGCTGGCATGGCCCTATGCCACGCTCATGCGGTTCCATATCTTTTCCGGCGTGGAAGAGCGGCTGAAAAGTTTCGATTATATCTTTTTCTTCAACGCCAACGCGCAGTTCCTGCGCACCATCACGGCGGAAGAATTCCTGCCGGGGCCGGAGCATGAAGGGCTCACCGTTGTGAGCAGCCCGGGTTTCCATGGGCAGCCGGTGAAAAATTTCCCTTACGAAAAGAAGGACAAACGCTCCAAAGCCTATATGCCTCCCGCGCTCAGGAAGATCTATGTGCAGGGCGGCGTGAACGGCGGTACCGCAGCCGCTTACCTGGCGCTGATCAGGGAATTGAAGGATAATGTGCAGGCAGACCTCGATAAGGGCATCATTGCGGAATGGCACGACGAGTCGCACCTGAACAGGTACATCGCGGAGCGGCATCCGAAAGTGCTTTCCCCTGCGTATATTTTCCCCGAAGAAAGGAAAGACCTGCCTTTCGCGCCGGTCATCCTTATCCGCGACAAGAACCGCCTGGGCGGCAACGCCGCCATGCGGCAACATACGGACCTGCATCCCCGCCCGGGGATCGCGAAGCGCATCTTACGGCGCGTGCGCAACTGGTTCAGCTGATCATTTCCGTTTGGTATATTTCTGCACCATGGCCAGGCCTTTGCGCCAGCTTTCCGTCACGTCCTGCGACCAGCGGAAATAAATGATGGGGAAAAGATAGATGGCGCAGAAGATGCCGGTGCGCAGGATGCCGCGCACCCAGGGGTTTTCCATGGTAATGAGGAACTGGCAGACGGACCAGCCCAAAACCGCCAGCAGCACCACGTACAGCGTTCTGAGGGTGAAAGGCTGCATGCCGAACCTGAAGTAAAGGAAAGCGTAACGGAGGGAATTGTACACCACCGCCATCACCAGCGCGGCCACGCCGGACCCGGTGATGCCCAGCCATTTGATAAGCCAGATGTTCATCGGCACCGTGCCCGCCAGCAGCACGAGCGTTAAATAGAACTGGAAACGCCACATGTTGGACGTGCCGATGATCTGCTCGTTCACGCCAGTGCCAAGGTCCAGCACCTTGCTGAGGC
Organism: uncultured Chitinophaga sp.; assembly: GCA_965653435.1. Classification (GTDB taxonomy): domain Bacteria; phylum Bacteroidota; class Bacteroidia; order Chitinophagales; family Chitinophagaceae; genus Chitinophaga. The sequence continues at coordinate 3,808 of CBFHAF010000116.1, read as the reverse complement.
CGAGGAAGAGGATCACGTAACGGCCCTGTAGATAAAGTTCCGGGATGTGCAGTATCGCGAAAACGGAATCGAGGTTGAGCCATACCATCATGAACAGGAAAGTGGCGAATATGAGCAGGGTGAGGGAAGAACGGCGGTACAGGCTCTGGATGCTGTTATGGTCCTTGTCTTTCCAGGCCTTGGCCAGTATGGGAATGGCAATGGCGATCAGGCTGCGTTGGGGCACCGCAATGGCGTTGCTTACATAAGTGCTCGCTTCCAGCACGCCCGTTTGCACCAGCCCCTTGGTGCTGCCCACTACCAATGCATCGATATTCTGCGCCAGCACGCCGAACACGCTGCCGCCGAAAATGAGCAGGTTGAAGGAGATCATTTTGTCGGACAGCTTGCGGGTGACCTTGCTGATCCGGAAAGAAAAATGCAGGGAATCTTCCCGCCGCAGGTACAGCACCAGCGCGATGAACAACGCGGCGTAGATGAACGAGAACACCCAGATGAACTGGATATTGGTAAAAAAATGCACGATCAGCAGCAGGATCATCAGCGTGGTGATCACGCGGATGCCCACTTCTTTCAGGAATATCGGGAAGATGGTCTTGAAATGATTGTAGCTGAAGTTCTCGAACAGCGTGAACAGCATGAGGAAGAACGTGAAAGGGTAGAGCAGGTAAAAATGCTCCACGAATATCTGCGAGTTGGCGGAATATTTCTGCACCACCAGGTCGTGAAAGATAATAGTGCCGGCCGTCACCAGCGCAAAACCGATCAGGCTGGTGGTGAGCACGATGCCGAACAGGTCGCGTTTGGCGAAAGGGAGATGGTCGCGGTAATACGGGTAGAATTTATTCAGCAGCGTAGCCGTGCCCATGGAGGCGATGGAGTAGAATACCATAGCGGTGCTGGACATCAGGCGGGTGAGGCCGTAGATCTCAGCCGGTACGAACGACATGAAAAGGTAGGTATTGAGCGCCCCGATGGCGAAACCCACGTAGGTAATGATGGCGGACCGTATGCTCTGGCTTCTTATAATTCCCATATAGATACCCGCGAAATTAGATATTTTTGCGCCTAAAACCGGTAATTCTTGATCCTTGTTCAATTAAAGGGAGGGCTGGGCAACCAGATGTTCCAATACGCCGCCGGCCGCACGCTCGCTTTGCAACACGATGTTCCGCTGTTCCTGGATAAGGGTAGTTATGAACCGAAACAGGCCGGCATGTACGGGCTGAACGGGCTGCGCATTGAAGCTTCCGTTGCAGGGGAAGAAATGGTCCCCCGGCCCGGGTTCCTGCAGAAGGCGTTCAACCGGCTGGCTCCCGCGCCCTGGAGGCGCGTCTTCCGTGAAACGGGCATGGACTTCGACCCGCGTTTTTTCAGCCTGCGCCCGCCAGTGTACCTGAAGGGATACTGGCAAAGCTGGAAATACTTTGAGCCGCAGGCTTCGCAGATCCGCCGTGATTTTTCATTCAGCATAGATTTTTCCCCGGCCATCCTCGCTAAAGCCGCTGAATTGCCGCAGCAGGAGACCGTGGCCATGCACTTCCGCCGGGGCGACTATACGAACCGGGAAACCGCCGCCTTTCACGGCGTGCTGGAGCCGGCTTATTACGAAAGGGCAGTGCAGCGCTTCAAGGGCGCAAAGTTCATTATATTCACCAACGACCCGGCCTGGGTGCGGGATAACCTGCCCGCCGGCATCGATTTCGAAATACTCAGCGGCAGCCTGAGCCATACGCAGTACGAAGACCTGTTCCTGATGAGCCGGTGCAGGCACCAGATCATTGCCAACAGCAGCTTCAGCTGGTGGGCCGCCTGGCTGAACGGATACCCGGGCCGCGAAGTGGTGGCCCCGGCCCGCTGGTTCGCACAAGAAGGGCTCACCGCGAAAGACCTGGTGCCGGAAAACTGGCACCGTATTTAAAAAGAAACTATGCAGCCATCGCCACTCATATCAGTTGTGTTGCCCGTATACAACGGCGCAGATTACCTGCGCCCTACCATAGACGCAATACTGGCGCAAACGCTGGGCGATTTCGAGCTGCTGGCGGTCAACGACGGCTCTTCTGACGACAGCGAAACGATCATCCGCTCGTATGCGGACAGCCGTATCCGTTATTTCCATCACCCGAACAAAGGCTTCGCCTACACGCTCAACCGCGGCATCGCCGAAGCCCGCGGCAAATATATCGCCCGCATCGACGCCGACGATATCTGCATGCCGCAGCGTTTCGAAAAACAGGCCGCCTGGCTGGAAGAAAGGCCGGGAACGGACCTGGTGGGCTGTTTCATTACATTTATCAGCGAAAAAGGAGAGGAGCAGGGCGAATGGCCCGAAGACCGCGCCAATTATACCAATGCGCAGATCAGGAACGCGCTGCCTTTTGTGAACTGCATAGCCCACCCCGGCGTAATGGTGCGTACGGAAGTGCTCCGGCGGTTCCCTTACCTGGAATCGCAGAAATACCTGGAGGACTACGATATGTGGCTGCGCCTGGCCGGCGCGGGGCACGTGATGGAGAAAGTGCCGGAAATGCTGCTGCTCTACCGCGTGCATACCGCATCCATGACCGTGAGCATCATCAAAAAAAAGAACGTCTTCTTCCGGCATTTCCATTGCAAACGGCGATATTTGGCAGGCCGGCTGGCGGCGGGCAAACTGAATGCGTTCGACGTGAAGGTGTTCTTCGGCATGTGTAAAGACCTCGTAACCGCCACCGGCAAAAACATTAAACAAAAGCTGTGATATATTCCCTGCTGCGCATAAAACGATGGATCGAAGCGGTGCTGATAGCTCCCTGGGCAATGCTGGGGCGGCTGATCGCGTTGTGGAAGCCCCTGGGAGAGGAGTATGATATCTTTATGTTCTTCCCTTTTTACCACGTTGGCGGGGCGGAAAAAGTGCATAGCGGGATCGCGAAGCTGTTCCCCGGCAAAAAGGTGATGATCTTTTTCACCAAAAGGTCCGTGAACGCAGCCATGCTGCCCGCCTTCGACGCGCCGGGCAACACCATCCGCGATATTTCGAAGTATACGGACAACAAGTTCGTGTACTTCAATAACCTTATCTGGCGCGGCATTATGGCCGCCTACATCAGCAGGCAGCGGAAGCCGCCTGTTGTATTCAACGGGCAGTGCAACTTCGCCTACAAGCTGAGCCCGCACCTGCCGGGGCATATCAGGCAGCTGGAGCTGATCCATTCCTTTTGCAGCTTTTCCTACATCCGCCTGCCCTTTATACCATATTACGAAGCCACGGTGATGATCAGCCGCGAAAGCATTCAGCGCCACCTGGAATTGTACCGGCAATACGGCGTGCCGGCAGGTTACGCGGAAAGGATCAGGCTGATCATGAACGGCATCCCGCTGCCGCAAAGCACGGAACCGCTGGAAGGCAAGGACATGCTGCTGTACGTCGGCCGGGGCACGCCTGAAAAGCGGGTGCACCTGGTGGCGGCCATTGCAAAAGAAGCGGGTGTAAAGGCAGGGTTCATCGGGAATGTGAAAGAAGCCATCCCGGCGGCGTTGCACGAACACTGCCATTTTTACGGCGAATTATCGGACCCCGCGCAGATCGATGAAATTTACCGCCGCCACCGCGTGATCATGATCACCTCCATCCGCGAAGGTTTCCCCATGGTGATCATGGAAGGCATGGCCCGCGGGCTGGCCGTGCTGGCCACCGATGCGGGAGATATTCCCTTCCACGTGCGCAACGGCGAAAACGGTTACCTGCTCCCGCACCAGGCAACAGAGCAAAACATCATCGCCGCCGGCGCGCAGTTCATCAGGAGCTGGGAGCCGGGAACAT